>JAQCDT010000145.1 GCA_027620575.1 Verrucomicrobiota bacterium | reverse complement strand
TTGTCTCTGCAGTAATCTTTAAACACTCAGGCAAGGTCGCTCTATCAACAATTAATGAATGATAGCGAGTGCATTCCAATGGATTAGGCAAGCCTTCAAAAAGATCTGTATTTTGGTGAAAAACCGGAGAAGTTTTTCCGTGCATCAAACGATCAGCACGCACAACATCGCCTCCGAAATACTGCCCGATTGATTGATGGCCAAGGCACACTCCTAATATAGGAATTTTTCCCGCAAATGCTTCAATCATTGCTAAACTCACCCCTGCTTCATTTGGAGAGCAAGGACCTGGAGATATCATTAAACGATCGGGCTTCAAAGCAAGAGCCTCATTGACAGAGATCTTGTCATTTCTAAATACGGATTGCTTCACACCTAATTCACCAAAGTATTGAACAAGGTTGTAAGTGAATGAATCGTAATTATCTATGACTAGTAGCATAAAAATTAATTGCCCCCTAAAACCTTGGCCACTTCTTGAACGTCCTTATCTCCTCGACCACTTAAATTACAAATCAACAAAGCATCCTCAGGAAGTTCGCTCGCTCGTTGAATCGCATATGCAATTCCGTGCGAAGTTTCCAATGCAGGTACTATACCTTCGATTTTACAAAGCATTTGAAAAGCATCTAAAGCTTCTTTGTCACTAGCATATCCGAAATTTATTCGATCCAGTTCTTTATAATAAGCGTGTTCTGGCCCCACTGCTGCATAGTCCAAGCCTGCAGAAACTGAATGAGTCGAATCAATTTGACCATCTTCCGTTTGCAAAATCCATGTCTTTGCACCTTGGAGAATGCCCAAACGGCCTCCAGAGAAACGGGCGGCATGCTCTCCGCTCTCAAGTGAACGACCGCCAGCCTCAACTCCTGTCAAGGTGACCTCTTTGTCTTTTAAAAATGAAAAGAAAAGCCCTATTGCATTTGAGCCACCGCCCACACAGGCACAAATTTCATCGGGCAAACGTCCCTCTTTTTCTAAAATCTGCCTGCGAGTTTCTTCGCCTATCACTCTGTGAAAATCTCGAACAATCATAGGAAAAGGATGAGAACCTAGAGCAGAACCAATAATATAATGGGTATTTCTAACATTTGTCACCCAATCACGCATCGCTTCATTCACGGCCTCTTTAAGTGTTTTCTGTCCAGCAGAGACGCCTCGGACTTCGGCACCGCACAGACGCATACGAAATACGTTCAAAGACTGCCTCCTCATATCCTCTTCGCCCATATAGATAACGCACTCCAAGCCTAATTTTGCACAAATCGCTGCTGTAGCAATCCCATGTTGCCCGGCCCCTGTTTCAGCAATGATACGCTTTTTGCCCATACGCTTAGCCAACAGTGCCTGCCCTATGGCATTGTTTATTTTGTGAGCACCCGTGTGTAATAAATCTTCACGCTTAAAATATATTTTGGCTCCTTTACAGTGTTCGCTTAGTCGTTTAGCAAAATACAAATTTGTCGGCCGACCCGCAAACTCCTTTAGGTATTCATCCAACTCTCGATTAAACTCTGGGTCCTGCTTTGCCTCTTTGTATGCCTCAGTCAGTTCGAATAAGGGAGTCATCAAAGTCTCGGGCACATACATACCACCAAATCGCCCAAAATGCCCACTAGCGCTCGGCATATCGGTTGGTTCAAAATCTGTCTCCTCTTGATTCATTTAATCTTTGTTACTTTCTATATAATAAAAGGCGTGGAATTCATCGATTTGTCAACTAGCGAGATACGCTTTGAAGTCTTCAATATCTTCAATGGTATCTATACCAATCGTTTCTTCATTTGATATTCCTACATGTATCGATTGCCCATTTTCCAGAATTCTTAATTGCTCAAGGCTCTCTAAGACTTCCAATTGACCTTTAGGCATTTTTGCAATCGATCTCAAAAATTCTGCGCTGTATCCATAAAGACCGATATGTTTGTAACAGCGATTGTTCAAAAGCCAATCCGCTGTCACCTCACCCTTTAAACTTCGTGCATAAGGAATTGGCGAACGAGAAAAATATAAAGCATTTCCGTCTAAAGCACGAACTACCTTTACCGCATTCGGATTATAAAACGCTTCAACTTCAGTAAAAGGAGTGGCCAAAGTAGCCATTTGATGTCCCTCTTTTAAACTATCCGCTAATGTTTGAATCTGTGATCCCAAAATTAATGGTTCGTCTCCTTGAACATTTATCACCCATTCCGCACCAATAGTTTCATTAGCTTCAGCAATCCGATCTGTTCCACTCGAGTGATCAGCTCGTGTCCGAATCGAATCGTAGCCGAATGATTTCAAACACTCCGATAATTCCGCAGAATCCACCGCAAAAAAAAGAGGGTACTCAGGCACTTCACTTTTTATTCGCTCAGCTGTCCATATGATTAATGGTTTATCATTGATCTCATGTAGCAGCTTCCTCTCTAGGCGAGAAGATGCTAATCGTGCAGGAACAATAATAGTAGGTAATTGACTCATGATTATTCAGTCATATTTATTTGAAATTATGGATATAGAAATAACTGTCATGCAAGCCAAAGAACTTCGAGAAAAAAATCCTTCGATTCAATTTCTGGATGTGCGAGAACCTGAAGAAGTTGAAATAGGCCATATTAAAGAAACTTTACACATACCTTTAAACCTTATTCCTCATAATTTAGAAAACATTCCAAAAGAAGACACCTTGATTGTTTACTGTCATCATGGAATGCGTAGCCTCAAAGCGGTAGAATATTTAAAGGCAAAAGGATTTGATAATGTACTCAATCTTGCTGGAGGAATTCACGAATGGTCGACAAAAATTGATCCTTCCATACCCACCTACTAAACTCAATTATCGCTGTAGGATTTCTTGTAGGGATTAAACGATTTTATCTGTTCAACCACTGGGAAATAATAAGATTCTTTAATTTCTTCAGCTTCATTGCTTGATTCATCTTTTTGTTCTGAATCCACTGGCGTAGGCATTTTAACTTTGGGGAAAGTATCTGGCTCAATGAAACTCATCCGCTCTTTTTCAAAATTACTCACAGCTCTTTGCTCTAATTCATCCAATTCTACTCTATTTATCTTAAATACACCATCTTTTAACATAATCGGCATTTTGTTTCCGCTGCTCAAAGTGTTGATAGTTCCTCTTTGATCTGTAAAAGCTAGTGAGCCCTCATAACATTCAATGACCGCATTTCTTTGAGCACTATCTTTAAATTCTTCAAGTTTTAGAGAAAAAATACCGCCATAAGAAATCACCTTACCTAAGGGTGTCTCCACAAGTATATACGATTCTTGGATTAAGGCTTCTGCATTGATAAAGAGATGCCCTTTATCAAAATAAAGGATTGTACGAGTTAATTCATCCACTGATTCATCAGATAATCGAGCATCTACCCAACTATGATCAAATGCTTCAATTGAAAATTTGCCAGGGCCTTTCCATTTTCCCAAAACTCCAGTACTCATCGTAAAAAAAAGACTCGCTGAATCATTCGCAGAAAATTTTGCTAATTGATTCAATTCTAAGGGAAAATTTTCTGTCGGTATC
>JAQCDT010000144.1 GCA_027620575.1 Verrucomicrobiota bacterium | reverse complement strand
AAGCTAAATATCTACCATCAGTTTCCTTAATTGCTTCAATGGCAACTACAATAGTTGACGAACCAAACTTCTCAGCTGCTTGTCTAACAAAGTCTTTATTTCCCATTGCTGCGGTGTTAAGGGCAACTTTATCCGCACCGCATCTTAATACATTATTAATATCTTCGATGGTTCGGATACCACCTCCGACAGTTAATGGAATAAATATTTCGTTAGCGGTCTTTTGGATGATTTCAGCCATACTATTTCGCCCATATAAACTAGCCACCACATCTTGAAAAAAGAGTTCGTCAGCACCATTCTCATAGTAATATTTTGCAAAATCATGCGGTTGGCCAAGTACTCGTAATCCCTCTAGATGGATTCCTTTAACCAAATTCGGCCCCTTAATATCCATCCTTGGTATTATTCTGATTGGTTTGCTAACGCAATTTGATGTCATGGAAACTCTTTTTAATAATATCCTTTAAAGTAATCGATTCGATAGTTTGAACAATTTTTTGACTAGCACCACCTTTACCGTATGGATTTTTAATTACCTTACATGACTCTTTAAAATCTAAAGAAACGGCTCTGTTGATGGCAGATGTAATTTGATTTTTTTTAGGGGAACAGTCAATTACACTGCCTGCCTTCAATCTCCCCTTTTGTCTGTCACCGATATTCACGGTAGGGATTTTAAAACTTGGGACTTCCGCAAGACCACTTGATGAATTACCGACAACAATATCGACATACTTCAAACAAGATAGGTATCTTAACTGACCTAATGAGGTGCAAGCTCTGCAATTATGATTATCCAAACAAAAGCTTTCTATTAGTTTAAAGATTTCTCTGCCATCCGTGTCGGCATTAGGCATGGTGAAAATTATCTTGTAATCTTTAAATTCGGATAAAGAAGCTAGCAATTCTCTCATTTGATCGCCTGATGTGTTGCCCTCAAGTGTAACTGGATGAAAAGTGACCAACATACTTTTTACACTGAGCTTGAAATCTAAAGAATCTTCAAGTTCTTGCTTAGATAGAAGATTTAACTTTAAAATGTTATCTATCCCCAACCCTCCTACACAAAAAACTCTATTTGGATTTTCACCTAATTGGATTACTCTTTTCCTGTATTTTTCAGCAGCTACAAAATGCAAGTGAGACATTTTGGTAATTGAATGCCTTATAGCCTCGTCTATGCAACCTTCCGTTGCCTCACCTCCATGCAAATGAGCAATGGGAATTCTTGCAACTGTGGCTGCCATTCCAGCACACATAATTTCGTAGCGATCCCCCAAGATAAGAATAAGATCCGGTTTTAATCTGTTTAATTCATCTGCAAATCCGATTAGTCCCAACCCCATAGATTTAGTGATAGCTGATGGAGTGTCAGCACTAAGAAGCATCTCTATTTTTGAATCAATCTGGTAGCCATCCGCTTCAATTTCTTTGTAAGTTAATCCAAACTCAGGGGATAAGTGCATTCCAGTCGTGCAAAGTTGTAACTCCAGTAAGTTAGATTTAGCAATTCCATCAATTACCCACCTTAGCAAACCATATTCTGCTCTTGTACCAGTTACTACTAAAACCTTTTTCAAATCGATATTAGTTCGTCAGCTTGAAAATCTTTTTTAGATTCTAACCCTAATATTTCATCCCATCTCAAAGGCGATATACCTGTACCAGGTCTCTTAACGTCGAGATTGTCTTCAGTAAACTTTTCACCGACTTTGATATTTTTAGATGCAACGATAGATTTCCTAACTATTCTAATATTGTCTCTCTCGCTTTTACTAGGCATCTTAAGCCCATCTCCCATAGCTTTTTCGATATTCCTAATCGAATATACCATTTGCATAAGTTCATCTGGTTCAAGACTTGACGCGTGATCAGGCCCTTCCATGGTACGGTCTAAAGTAAAATGTTTTTCGATAACAGTTGCTCCCAAGGCGACTGCAGCAATGGGTACTTCAATACCTAGTGTATGATCGGAATAACCAATGTTGATTTCGAGTTCATCTCTCATGGCCAACATAGCTCGCAGGTTCACATCTTCCATAACTGTGGGATATTCGGTATTGCAATGCAAAACTTTAATATCGGATTTTTTTGATCCCGCCTGATCTAATAATCTTAACGCAACTTTGACTTCCTGCATTGTACTCATGCCTGTTGAAAGTATGATTGGCAGTCCTTTTGAGCCCACATGTCTAAGGTATGGAAGATTAGTAATTTCTCCTGAAGGAACTTTTATAAAATCTACGCCCAAATCTATTAATAAGTCCACGCTTGATGAATCAAACCCAGTTGAAGAAAAGCGGATACCCTTTTCTTTGCATTTTGAAATTAGTTTGAGATGCATGTCATAGCTTAGCTCAAGTTTCTTTATCATCTCGAACTGAGTTTCTTTTACATCAGTTGTTCCCAATTGATAATCCGCCTTGGCTGCAGATTGAGTAACAAGATTTTCCGCTTTGAAAGTTTGGAACTTGACTACATCCGCACCTGCATCACTAGCCGCATCAATCAATTCAAAGGCCATTTCAAGTGATCCGTTATGATTCACGCCTGCTTCCGCTATTACAAGTGTAGGTTCAGAAATGTTATTTCTCATTTCACTACAGAATGAGATGGAACATCCTTACGAATTACTTGTCCCGCAGATATGACTGAATCAGCTCCAATGGTAACACCTTCATGAATAATTGCTCCACTTCCAATAAAACAACGATCCTCAACTATTACACCACCATTTATAATTGCCCCTGTTGATACATGGCAATGTGATCCAATTCTGGCATCATGCTCAACAAGGGCTTTTGAGTTGATAATGCAATTAACACCCATTTTTACGGACGTATTTATCAATGCATGATGTAATAAAATGGTACCTTCACCAATTTGGGCCGACTTAGAAATACAAGAATGGTGAGATCTTATGACAGGGAGGTTGAAACCCAACGATTTAGCTCTCTCAAAAAGTGAAATCCTAATTTCGGGTGACTTGATTTGACCAACAGTTACTAAGGCGTTTGAGCAACGGTTTATGAATAATTCTAAATCCTTATCGGTACCTAAAGTAGGAAATCCAAGAAGATTTTTAATATCAGAATCATCTTTATCGATAATTCCTAATATAGAGTATTTAGAAATACCTGATATCACTTCAATGCATGATTTACAATGCCCCCCGGCTCCCAAAAGAATTATTTCTTTTTTACTACTCACAAAGGAAAGAACTGCTAGGAATATTGATAATTCTTTTTTCTAAAGAATTTACAACGGTCATATCCATTTTGGGGCACTCCTTGAAATGTTTTAGTTTATGAAGCCCTGTCCAAGCTGGACGACTCATCAAGCCAGCATCATTTAGGCCAGTAAGAATCATATTGCGGAGCCCTTCGTCAGGCTCATCTAAAACGATAGTTTGCAACCAATAATTACTGGAGCATCCAGGGGGTTCTTTGATTAATCGAATACCATTTAAATCAGAGAGCTGCTTGCAGTATCTTTCGTATAATTCACGCTTTGATTGAAGAAATTCGGGAAGTCGCTTTAA
>JAQCDT010000143.1 GCA_027620575.1 Verrucomicrobiota bacterium | reverse complement strand
TTTTGCTGTTCAGTTCTTCCAAATATTAATTATTTAAAAACACTTAAAACTGAAAAAATACCATCTGCAATAATCTGCATGTCACTACTTTCAAGGTGAGGTCCTACGGGTAGGGCAATAATCGAATTGCTTATGCTTTCAGCATTTGGGCAAGTTATATCTCCATACTTTTTCTTGTAGTATGTCATATGAGGAACGGGGTGAGGGTAATAAATGCTCGTTCCGATACCTTTTACTCTCAGTTGGTTCATAATTTCAGTTCTGTTGGTAGACAATTCAGAATCTAATATCAAACCCATGCAATAATGACTACTAATTCTAATATTATCGACGGGCTGTGGGAGGATTCGAAAGCCATTTTTTGAACGAAGCAAGGAATCAAGGCTTTCAAAGTTGGCTCTTCTTTTATTTAAAAAAGTGGGAAGCTTAATCATTTGTTCAATACCAATAGCGGCATGCACTTCGCTCATGCGGTAATTGTATCCCAAGTCAACCACATCGTAGTCACCAGGTATTGTTCTTTGTCCATGGGAACGGTTCACACCAAAAGCTTTGAGCAATCTTAACTTTTGTGCGAGGGATTCATCTTTTAAGATTATCATTCCACCTTCGGCAGTCGTCAGGTGCTTGACTGGATAAAAGGAGAAGCACCCAGCATCTCCAATAAGTCCAGTATGCATTCCTTTGAAACGAGCACCGGGTGAAAGAGCACAATCCTCGAGCAAAAATAGACCGTATTTCTTCGCTATTTCGGAAATCTTTTCCAGATCGGCCGGGACACCTAAGTAATGTACTACGGCTATGGCTTTTGTACGGGCAGTGATTAAAGATTCGATTGTGGCAGCGTCGACATTACCCGTTTTCAGTTCGGAATCAGCAAATACAGGCCGTGCTCCGGTCAGTTCGACGGCGTGGGCTGTAGCCACATGAGTCTGGCTAGGTACAATCACTTCATCTCCAGGGCCAAAGCCTAAAGTGTGATAAATCAAATGCATGCCCGCAGTGCAGGAAGAAACACTTATTGCATGGGGAGCTCCTGTAAATTCAGCAAAGGAGTTTTCGAAAAGCTCACTTTGTGGGCCATGAACAAGAATGGGGCCTGATAATACTTCTTCTACCGCTTTTTTTTCTTCTTTTCCGAGAATAGGTTGCCCGAATGGGATTTGTTTAAAGGTCATTTAAATTTTGATAAAGAATTTTTTGCGGTGTTCCAGAAATGATAGATTTATCTATTGCCAAAGCAACCGACATTGCATCCAAAACCTCTTGTGCTTTGACTAAAGGTTGTTTTTTTCCGATTATGGAATCAACGAAATCATAGAGAAGGTCCCCTTTGTGTGCACCCGGATACGGGGAGGCCACTTTTTTGGGTTCGACATTGGGGTCTCTGCTGAAAAAATATGACGCGTTCGTGTGACTTTGCTCGAAGGTGGCTTTAGTACCATAAATGCATAGCTTGTGATGATGGGGGGTTATGCTGCCAAAATTTGATGTAAGCGAAATTGTGCATCCGCTCGCGGATTTCATAAGTGCAGAAGTAAGAGAATTTCCGGAGAAGACGGACCCTCGAGTTGGTAAAGTATTCCCCAAAGCGAAGACTTCTATGAATTTCTCACCTGAAACCCAATGCATTAGATCGATTAGGTGAATACCTCCACCAAGAGTTACAGAATAGTTTGGTATTTGCCCTCTCCATCCATTTGTAAGCTTATTAAGACGTCCATAGTCATAACTAGATTCCATGTGAAAAACTTGCCCAAGTTGGCCAGATCGAATCCGTTTTCTTAAATCTATAAAACGGGGACATTTCCTAAGAATCAAATTGGACGAAACCTTGAGATGGCGGTTCTCTCTCATTTCGCATACAATGGAGTGCAGTTCTTCGTTGCTAAGGCAGAGGGGTTTTTCGACAAAAACATGTTTTCCGTTTTTCAGGGATGCAATTACCTGATTCTTATGACAGTCATCGTAAGAGGCGATGCTCACGATATCTATATCTGGATCGTAAATTACATTATCTGGATCTTGGGTAAGCAGTTTTTCCGGATGCCTCTTGCCGACGGCATTAAGAGCATCTTTGTTTATGTCGCAAAGTTTGGTAACGGAGCAGTTCGGATGGCTTTCATATCCTTCGATATGGCTTTCACCAACTCCCAACCCAATGACTCCGACAGTAAACTTAGGCATGTCCGTTTATTTTTGGGAGTTCCAAAGTCTTTGAATTTCTTTCCAACCCAAATCATTTATATCGTTAACGCTCACTATATACTTAGCGATTTCGTAATCCTTATCTTCATCTATGCATTGACGAGAATTTGCTTGATCCGCACCGCTGTTAAAGCTGCAAATACGATAATCTTTATAATTGTTGTAAAAATAGGATGTCGCATGTTCTTTTTCAGCTTTTGTCCTTTTTTTACTGCAAATCTGCAGCATGGTTTTAGTACGGATCACTTCAACGGATTGTCCTTTCGGAAAAGATCGTGGAAATACATTTGTAACGAGATCAAAATCTGAAGTCTTAGATATAGAAATTGCTTCATCAATGATTGAAGGATCAATAAAAGGACTATCACCACAGATACGTATGAATCTCTCTTGTCGACAAGAGAGTGCAGTATCTACCAACCTTTTTCCTACATCTTCCAATGGACCACGGAAGCTATTAATTTTGTTATTCTTACAAAACTCCACAATTTTATTGTCTGAACGATCTAAAGATGTTGAAACGAAGGTCTTGCTAACCAAATTTGCTGAGCAAACCCTTTTAACACACAAGCCAAGAATAGTTGAATAGCCCAGTGGCAACAAAGCTTTGCCAGGTAGTCTACTTGAATTTAATCTAGATTGGACAATTGCTAGCACAATTATTTTAAATTGGGTCTATGTCGGTAAAACCCAGTGAGCCCATTGTGTGCCAAGATTTCATAGCCTTTATCACTTAAAAAAATAAACAAAGAAGAATGTTTTATTGAATCAATTGATTGAATCTTTTGCTCGATCAAAACATAATTAAATTTAAATTTGTCCCAATTATTGCCTTCAAGTACTTCCATTTCTAATCCCTCCACATCTATGTCTAAAAAGTTTGGTTCAGGTAATCTTTCAGCATGAAACTCGTTTAAGATATCTTCCATTCTTGTTATTTCGATTACTTTCGAACCAGTGGATGAATAAGGTGTATCTGACAGTTCTGAATCTCTGTTGTTACAACTATTTAAAGCCGATTCATTATATAAAAAAAACTTTTGGTAACCGCATCTTTTACCCAGACCAATTTCTAAAGTCTTATCTCTAGGTCTAGTTTTATCGAAGAGGTTTTTGATCCCCTCGTTTGGTTCAATGTTGATACCACCCCAACCTAGGTCATAGAATAATTTTGTGTTAGAGAATCGAGTTGGATGATGGGCACCAACATCCAAATAAAAACCTTTTTTAGATAGATCAATCTGATCTCTTTCCATTAGTCCTTTGAGAATTAAATCCTCTCCATACTGTGAATAGGAACTATTAGGCATCTTTTATTGAAAGTAAATTGGCTTTATT
>JAQCDT010000142.1 GCA_027620575.1 Verrucomicrobiota bacterium | reverse complement strand
AAAAATAATGTTGCCATTCACAGATTTGTTGCAGGGGGAAGATATTCGGAAAAATAATCCGACCTCTGCAGAAGTAGAATGGACTGAAGCTTTAGAGAAGCAGTTCAATAAAGTGAAGCAAGTTGTTACCTCAGCACCTGTATTAAAAATCCCAGATACTACTAAAAATTTCTATATGCAGGTGGATGCTTCTAGTAGAGCGATTTCGGCTAGTTTGTTCCAGAAACATGATGGTTTGTTGCACCCTTGTGCTTTTGTGTCGCACAAGCTCACAGATACAGAGCGAAACTGGCCACCATACGAGACAGAAGCCTATGCCTTCGTTTTTGCTTTTCGAAAATGGTACAAATATCTATCATGTGGTACCACTACCATCCTGGGTGACCATAAACCATTAGTCACTTTACGAAGTAAGCGTTTTAAGACTGGCCATCCGCCAAAGAAAATAGCAACTTGGTTACAGGAGTTGGAGAGTTTCAAATATATTTATGAGCATATTGATGGAGTTAAAAATGTGTTGGCCGATTCTATCACGCGAAGACCGGATTATATGGATGACAAAAGACAGCCTAAGCCGGTTACTGTTTGTAGTTTGGCAACTTATCTGAATTTGGCTGACTCAGCTTTGGAATCTAGTGCTAGCTATGGCGCTTGTGCAACTAGTGAAGTTTGTTCTTGTGTGGCTGCAGCTCAAGTTTTTGAGAGTAAGTCTTTGGACAGTAGTAGTGACGGAGAGAAGGAAAACGAAGTTAAAGTTTCGGTACCAGCAGAGCCAGACCAGGAAATGCCGCCTTTGATAACTTTAGCTAGTTGGTTATCTGCTATTATCGATTCTTATTTACATGATGAGTTCGCACAAAAAGCTTTGGAAGCGGAAGATGGGTTGCAAGGGGTAAAGAAATCACATGATGGGTTGTTATATAAGACTAAAGGTGATACTAAGCAGTTGTATGTTCCGCAAGTTGGTGATTTGCGACAAGCTATTTTATATATGTTTCATGACTTACCCTTGGCTGGACATTTGTCCGCAAAGAAAATGAAGCACAAAGTTCAAGAGCATTTTTACTGGCCGAAAATGGATGAAGATATCGAAACACACACTAAATCTTGCCCAGCCTGTAAAATAGCAAAATATCGCACAACCAAGAAATCTCAGTATCATAGTGCAAATCCTATCCCTGATTACCCTTGGCAAATATGGCATGTAGATTTTAAGACAGGATTACCTTCGACAGCTAGAGGTCACAATGCGTTTATTATTTTTGTCTGTCGTCTAACGAAGCGATTACATGTCATACCATGTTCTAAGAACATTTCTACAGAAGAAACAGCTCGTTTGGTCTTGCATGAAATTATTAGATTACATGGGTTTCCAGAGAAGATTATTAGTGATAGAGATCCGCGTTTCACCTCAGCTTATTGGCAAGAACTTTTTAGAATTATTCACACGCGTTTGAATCTTAGCACAGCGCGACATCCAGCTACGGATTCGGGTGCGGAGCGTGGTATTAAGACAATAGTAGAATTATTGAGAGCTTTTTGCCAACAGAACCCGCAAGATTGGGATTTATATATTGATGCCATCGAGTTTGCTTATAATGACAGTATCCATCCTTCAACTGGTTATACTCCATTTCAATTGGACATGGGTCGTTCACCACACACCCCCATTTCGTTATTAATTCGCGCTTATACCGATTCTATTTCGTCTAAAACAGCTTCAACGAGTAAAACTCGCACACCCTTTGAATTTTTAGATAAGTATGCACATGTAATGGAAATGGCTAAGTTGAAATTGTGGAAATCGCGTAAGCAAATGTTAGCTACTTTGAATAAGAGAGCTTCGCCGCCTATACATTATAGGCCTGGGGATCAAGTGTATATTGACAATGCTTCGAAAAATAATTTATCTTTGCTACCTGCCTTGGCTCCAAGAAGGACTGGACCGTATGAAGTAGTTGAAGAGGTGCAACCTAATATTTATAAGTTGAATTTCCCGAAAAATTCTGTGGATGCCCAGAGGCACAATGTGATTAACGGTTCTAAAATGCTACTGGCAGATACTTCGTATAAAACGGTTTCTGAGTCTAGTACAGCGGAACCACGTCGTTTGGATATTAATTTTGAAGCTTTAGCAGATACTACTCAGACTGGAAAACGGCCTTTAACAGTAAGGCAAGTACAACTAGACACCCAGGCAGAAGAAGTTTTGCAAGAGGTCGGTCCGCCAGAAAAGCCTGTGGCTATAACAGTGGGTTCAGAGATAAAGCAGAAAAAACCTGTTGATATGTTTGTACTTGGGCAGTTTCAAATTTTAGATTTTCGTTTCGAGTTTGACAATATTAAAAAGTATTCTTGGGTTGAGCTACTTATTCATTCTGGTGTGAAAAATACAGAGGTGCAGTGGGTTGTATTAGATGAGAAGTTTATGAAAACGAAAGCCTTGGTTCGCAAGCGCTGGCCTGTATTAGTTAAGTTTATAGCAGATTTTCAGAAGGACATTATCCAAAAACGTAAAACTTGTTTAGCAGCTGATTATTTGTTGAGTTCTTTGACTTATAGTTTTGAAATTTCGCGTGGTAATGGAATTGTTCGTGAACCTTTTGATGGTTATATATCTATGCAATCTCATGATGATACTTTTAGGGCTATTTATTCTGATGGGGATGAGGTTGGTCATACAAAAAATGAAGTTTTACGGGCATTGCAAGCTTTACCAAATACAGCTTTGGTGCATGCAATAGGTTCAGCATTAAATGCAGATTCTATTTTTGAACATAAGTGGAATGTGCTGGATCCAGAGGAACTATTGAAATTATTAAGAACTTTAATACCTGGTGACTGGATGTTTCGACACGCGAAAATGCTTACTGAAAAGATGTATGGGGAAATTCGACATAATACTTTACCTGTTGTAGCGGATGATTCAGAACTTGAGGCCTTATGGAGAAAGATGAAGGTAAAAAATATTGTTAAAAAGAAAAAATCAGGTATTGATTTGTTTGCTAACAAAAAGGTCATTGAGCGATTTTTCTTGAACAAAGAAGTATACTTTCGATCTAATGATATCAATCCTAGTTTCCCTACCACGTTTCATGAGAATCCTTTGGAACCACAGTCATTGACAGTGTTTGATAAGTTCGATTTTGTAGTAACAGTACCGCCTATGGAGCATGCGGATATTGTTGTACCATTGTTGGCATTGAAATTTTCAGCTGTATTCCTGTTGTTACCTGCAAATTATGTATTTAATGGTTCTGTATTTCGCAAGAAATATTTAACTACTTTGGCTGATGCACAGCGGTTGGTTATAATTGCAACATCCCGAGAGCGCAATGTTACTTCAAAAACATTTATGGTTTGGATAGCAATCTTTGCAAATAAAGATTTGGCACATTATTATCTTGCAGATCGCCGTATTTCAGCATCATTGGTTTTTGAGTAAATGTTTGGTTTTTCCTCAGAGAGGTTTTCCACTGGTTATAATCTAGGAATTTGATTTAATTTTGTTTGAAGGGGGAGGAGTTGTGAGTCCGCAACCCGGTATGG
>JAQCDT010000006.1 GCA_027620575.1 Verrucomicrobiota bacterium | reverse complement strand
AAACGATACTGTAAGCTGTGAAGAAATTAAGTTTGGTGATAATGATACTTTGTCTGCACTTGTCGCTAAAGCAATTGGAGCAGATCTCCTACTCATTTTATCGAATGTTCCTGGCTTAATGGATCCAAATAATGGCAACGCCGTAATCCCAATTGTTAAAGAGATAAATTCAGATATTAAAGCACTAGCCAGTGGCACACAAAATGAAATGTCTGTCGGAGGCATGGTGAGTAAACTCTGTGCCGCACAAATAGCTATGGAAAATAAGTGTGGTATGTTTATTGGGAGTGGAGACGACCCAGAACTTTTTCAGAAGATGCTTAAAGGCGATACTGTAGGGACTTACTTCCTGCCCCATAGCTAATTGTTGATTCGCCATGAATCGCCACTCTTAAACCGAGGCATCTTCTTGCTGTTATTACCCTGGGCGAGCGATCGTATCCTTATTTATTGAATCAAAGAGTCTTCGGACATCGCCTCAGGTTTGCTTAAGCCCATTAAATCCAATAAAGTTGGCGCTATGTTTCCTAAACAGCCTTCTGACTTAAGTTGCAAATCTTTACACTCTGTACCATATATCACAACTTCCACTGGATTTAGCGTGTGAGCGGTGTGTGCTGAATCGGTTGTTTCATTCCATAATTTATCAGAATTACCATGATCCGCAGTGACTAAAGCTTTACCCGATACTTTATCCAATGCATTTAAAATATCGCCTAGGCATTCATCCACCACTTCACAAGCTTTGATACAAGCCTCAACCACTCCTGTATGTCCTACCATATCGGGGTTAGCAAAATTAACGATAATCAAACCATATTTTTTAGATTCAATCGCTTCAATAGCAGCATCACGAACCGCATAAGCGGACATCTCTGGCTTTTCATCGTAGGTAGAGCACTCTTTTGGACTAGGAATCAATGCTCGATCTTCCAATGGAAATGGCTCTTCACGATAGTCATTAAAAAAGAATGTCACATGTGGAAATTTTTCCGTTTCTGCACACCTAAACTGAGGAATATTATTTTCAGACACATAAGCACCCAAGATAGAGTCCATTTTTTCTGGCTTCATAAATATCACATTAGGACAAAGTCCTTTTTGATATTCAGTCATAGTCACATAATAAATGGATTTTTTTGCCCCACGATCAAATTCAGAAAAGCCCTCTTCGATAAAGGCCCTAGTTAATTCCCTTGGACGATCTCCACGAAAATTAAAAAAGATCACCGCATCATCGTCATCGATTGAGGCTAAAGGATTTCCATCTTCCCCCAAGATTACAGAGGGCGGACAAAACTCATCGCCTAAAGTACCCTCTTTTTCAGGGTGATCGTAATGGTGCTGAATTGCTTCTACTGCAGAGCTAAAAGCCAAATCCTGAGTTTGTCCGGTTAAAGCATTATAAGCCCTCTCCACTCGATCCCAACGGTTGTCCCTATCCATTGACCAATAACGACCCATAATTGATGCAATTTTTCCCACTGAATGCTCTGCCATAAAAGACTCAATACTTTCAATGAACCCTTTACCTGTAAAGGGCCCTGTATCTCGGCCGTCCGTAAAGGCGTGTAAATAAATATTTTCGATTCCTGAATTCTTAGCCAATAAAATTAAACCAAATAAATGATCAAGCATAGCATGAACGCCTGCATCAGACACTAAGCCCATTAAATGTAAATTTGAACCCTTATCCTTCACTTGAGAAAATGCGGTTTGCAATACTGCGTTATCCGCAACTTGACCCGTTTCAATTCCCTTATTAATACGAACGATCTCTTGATCCACAATACGGCCTGCACCAATGTTCTGGTGACCCACTTCAGAATTGCCCATAATCCCTTGAGGAAGCCCTACGGCTAAACCTGAAGCCTCAATCTCAGTCCTTGGCCAATTGGCAGTTAGAGCATCCGAAGTCGGAGTGTTCGATAACTTAACTGCATTATACGCATTTTCGTTTTCATTATGATTTTCGCCCCATCCATCTCGGATCACGAGCACCACTGGCTTGTATTCTTTTTCCATAATTTATTAATCAAACATGAATAGTGTCATCATTTTAGTCCAATGAAAACAATGACAAATAAATAAAAAGTAATTAAAAAAGCACCCCGTTTCTGACCAATGAACGAATCCGTTTTTCTCAAAAAGAAATATAAAAGCAAGGTTGCCAATATTAATAATGGGAATTCCACCCAAAAGAAACTGGCATCGACAGGAAATGGGTAAAAGCAGGCAGAAGTGCCTCCAATTAAAGCAAGGTTGAATAGATTTGATCCTATGACATTGCCGATACAAAGGGAATTTTTCTTAGCTAAACTAGCAGATACTGAAGCCGCTAGTTCAGGTAAACTCGTTCCTAATGCGACTACAGATAAGCCAACAAATACTTCACTCACCCCGAATCTTAATGCAAGCTGTTGGGCACTACTGACCAAACACTGAGCCCCTAAAGATAAAAATATTGTGCCTAAAACAATCCATACAAGCGCGAAGAAAAGATTGGAGCGAGAAGCCGACATAAAACTTAAATCTTCATCTAAACGGCTCACGGAAGATTCGTTTAATGAATTGCGAACGACCCAGACAATATAAGCTATTGCGATACTGACTAAAATAATTCCCTCAATCCGACCAAAACCCTCTAGGGCAAACCAAACAAACAGAAGCGTTAAACAAAGCAAAAAGGGTAACTCCTTACGAATCAGTCGAATATCTGAAGCTAAAGGAGCAATCAAAGCAGATACTCCCAAAATAAGGCCAATATTTGCTATGTTACTGCCAATGATACTTCCTAAAGCCAAATCCGCACTTTCTTGAATAGCCGTTAAACAAGTGAACATCTCGGGCATCGATGTAGCAATAGAAACAACGGTTAATCCTACAATCAAAGGACTGATATTAAAAAAGCTAGAAATTCCAACCGCACCATCAGTCAGCCAGCGACCACCTAAAACTAAGCCAATAATCCCAATCAATACGAAAAAAAATAGAAGGATTGTGGGCAAAGAGCCGAAATCGAAACGGATCAATAAATCAAGCATTATGCCCTATTCAAAAGACAGAACTCCGTCTTTTCGCAAGAATAATAAAAAAATCGTTAAAATTAAGGTGTATGCTTGACTTGCTCATGCAAAAAAACAAACTCCGCGATTCTTGCGCTTTTTGCATTACAATCATGTCGCTAGACTTAAAAAATACACTTAATTTACCTCAGACCGAATTCCCAATGCGGGGCGATTTGGTCCGCAGGGAACCCGAAAGAATTGCACATTGGAATAAGCTTGGCTTGTACCAAGCCATTGCTGAAAAAAATAAGGATAACAAAAGCTTTATTTTACACGATGGTCCCCCATTCACTAATGGCGATTTACACTTAGGTCATGCCCTTAACAAAACACTTAAAGATACCATTCTTCGGTACAAGTGGATGCAAGGTTACAACGCACCCTATATTCCTGGTTGGGACAGCCATGGATTGCCCATCGAATATAAAGTCTCCAAGCAATTACAAGAATCAGGCAAAACTGACTACACAGTCTTGGAAGTCAGAGAAGAATGTGCCCAATTC
This sequence comes from Verrucomicrobiota bacterium, assembly GCA_027620575.1. Classification (GTDB taxonomy): domain Bacteria; phylum Verrucomicrobiota; class Verrucomicrobiia; order Opitutales; family Coraliomargaritaceae. The sequence continues at coordinate 16,462 of JAQCDT010000006.1, read as the reverse complement.
GCAGATAATTTTAAGCAAATACAATCGAAACAATTTTCACGCTTAGGTGTTCTAGCCGATTGGGAAAATGAATATTGGACGATTCATCCTGAGTACGAAGCTGAAGAACTTAGAACCTTTGCCAAATTTATTGAAAAAGACCTAGTATATCGAAGTAAAAAGCCCGTTTATTGGTCTATTCCCTGTAAGACAGCACTGGCAGAGGCAGAAATCGAATACAAAAATCATAAAAGCATATCTGTTTACATCAGCTTTGCCTTAACTGAAAAGGCTAAAGAAAGCCTTCAAATCACAGAAGATGCTAGTTTTGTTATTTGGACAACAACTCCTTGGACACTGCCGGCAAACTTAGCGGTAGCGGTTCATCCAGAAATTGAATACGCATTAATCCAAACGGAAAAAGGAAATTTAATCATTGCCAAAGATTTAGTCGAAAGCACTTCAGAAACTTGCTCACTTGGAGCAGTCAAAATACTGAAAACTTTTAAAGGACAGTCCTTAGAAAATTGCGAAACACAACACCCATTTATGGATCGTTTAAGTCCAGTTGTTTTAGCAGATTATGTGACAACAGAAAGCGGTACAGGTTGCGTTCATACAGCACCAGGTCATGGTCTAGACGACTATCTCACCGGCCTCAGATATAAACTCGAAATATATTGTCCTCTCGATGATGAAGGCTGCTATGTGAACGATGGACAAATACCGGAAACACTCATTGGACAATCGGTATTAGAAAAAGAAGGTTCTATCAGTGATGCCAACCGAGCTGTATTGAAAATTTGCGCTGAAAATAATTGCCTAGTTTCCAAAAAAACCATCGAGCACAGCTATCCACATTGCTGGCGGTCCAAGACTCCTGTGATTTTTAGAGCGATGGATCAATGGTTTATCGCTCTAGACAAGGACAACACCCGAAACAAGGCCCTCGAACAACTGTCCCATGTTCACTTTATTCCAGAATGGGGTGAAAAACGTATGCGAGCAGCCGTTGAAAATAGACCTGACTGGTGTATCAGTCGTCAGCGTGCTTGGGGTGTCCCTATTCCTGCATTTTATGACGATGATGGCAACGCCTACATTGATGCGAAAGTCACCGAAAAAATCGCCGACAAAGTAGAAAGCGAAGGAACAAACTTATGGTTTAAAGCATCAGCCGAAACCATTTTAGACGGGATTCAGTGCCCTGCTGATTGGCCAAGCACAGATAAACTCAAATGCGGTACAGATACCCTTGATGTTTGGATAGACTCTGGTTGCAGTCACCGCTCAGTTTTACAAAAAAGAGACAATCTACACAGCCCTGCTGATCTCTATTTAGAAGGAAGCGACCAACACCGAGGCTGGTTTCAAAGTTCACTGTGGACAGGAACGATTGCGGATGAGGCCGCTCCTTTTAAAAGTATTTTAACCCATGGCTTCATCGTCAAAGAAGATGGTACTAAATTATCCAAAAGCGATGGAGCCGCACGACCACTTGAAGAATGGATCAAAAAATATGGTGCCGATATCATCCGTCTATGGATTTGCTCACAAGATTATCGTGGCGACGTCCCTGTTTCAGATAAGATTGTCAGTAATGTTGCCAATAATTACCGAACGATTCGCAACACATTAAGGTTCCTCATCGGCAATCTACACGACTTTGATTATGAAAAAGATGCAATCGCTTTGGAAGATTTACACCCCATCGACCAATGGGCACTTCATCAATTGTCTCAATTAGTTGAACAAGTGACGCAAGCCTACGATGCCTATGAATTTCATCGTGCATTCAAGGAATATATCGATCCGTTTTGTGCGAATAGACTTTCTGCAACTTATCATGCAATTTTAAAGGATAGACTCTACACTATGGCCCCGAATGATCCGATAAGACGTTCTTCGCAGACCGTGCTATACCATGTTTTTTCGACTTTTACTAGACTGATTGCTCCCTTACTACCCTTCACTGCTGATGAAGCCTACGCCTATTTCCATACTAATTCAGACTTCGCTGAAAGTTCTATCGCATTAAAAGAGTGGCCAAAGAAAAATGCAAATTGGGAATTCACTCAATCGGCTGAGGATATCAATCAACTTCTCAAATTCCTAAATAGTCACCTAAACGAGAAATTAGAAGCACTGCGACAAGAGAAAACCATAGGACAAAGCTTAGATGCCAAAGCAATGATATCGGGTCCTAGTGGTGATCCAATGATTCAGTTGCTGAAAAAATATGAAGGTGACTTAGCTGAACTCTTTATCTTATCCCAAGTTGAAGTCTCTATCGACGAAAATGCAAATGCTTTAGAAATCTCTGTGGCTCATGCCGATGGAGAAAAATGCCCAAGAAGTTGGCGATGGGTACCTAAACTTGTTGATACCGATCAATGGGGGCCTGTATCCCCTCGATGCAAAGAAGCACTCGAAGCTCTTAACCTTTAAATTTATTATTTCTAATCTGAATACCTGTTTATTATGGCGACTCAAAAAACAAATAAAAATAAAAAAGTAACTGCAAAAAAAGCTATAAAAAAAGTGACCAAAAAAGTGGCAGCCAAAAAAGCACCCGCTAAAAAGACTGCACCTAAGAAGATTGCTAAGAAAAAGGCTGCCGTAAAAAAAGCGCCTGCTAAGAAAGCTGTTGTTAAAAAGACTACCGTGAAAAAGGCTGCTGCGAAGAAAGCACCTGCATCCAAGAAAGTAGCAAAAAAAGTAACTAAAACTGCTGCAAAGAAAATAGTTAAAGTTAAATCAGTCGCAACAAAGACGAAGAAGAAGTCAGCAGCTAAAGCAACTATTTCTCAATCCGTACAATTAAACTCTGATCAAACAGAAAAAACAGACAATTCAAGAAATGCACCCATCGTCTTTTCTCTTGAAGACGTCGAGGCCCTAGTAGCCAACAGAAAAGAAGACGTTAAAGAAACAAAAACTAAGGTAGCCAAAAAGAAAGTTGTAAAAAAAGCGACCAAAGCGGTTAAAGTAAAACCCGCAAAAGTTCAGAAACATGCAGCTGCATCAATTGCTGATATCCTCGGATTTAACCCAAATCAGAAAAAATCGTCTGACAATATTGCCGAAAAAGATATTCCTACTAAGTGGAAGAAATATTATAAACTGTTACTTGAATTAAGAGACCATGTTAAGGAAGAATTAGCCTTACATACTTCAGAAACTTTAAAGCAATCATCCAAAGACAACTCTGGCGATCTCTCAGGCTATGGAAGCCATCAGGCTGATGCTGGCACCGAGACATTTGACCGAGACTTCGCATTGGGGATCCTATCCAATGAGCAGGATGCTCTGAACGAAATCGAAGAAGCTATTTATCGAATTAAAAACGGAACCTATGGTGTTTGCGAAGAAACGGGGAAGCCAATAAATAAACAACGCCTGACTGTCGTTCCATTCACACGCTTTTCATTAGAAGGACAAGTTGCATTTGAAAAAAATAACCGTAAACGCCGAAATAAGGTAGTGACTGGACTCTTTGAAGATAATTCAGATTCGTTAAATCTTGGTGTAGACTCAGATGATGAGTAAGTCTCTTCTGATTCTATTTTGCCATGCCTAAAATTATATATTATCGTTTATTGAATATCGCTGGACTTATTTGTGTTCTCGACCAAGTAACTAAAGTTTTAATTCAATATTCAATCCCGTTTGAAAGTAGCTATTTCCCACCAGATCGTGTAACGATTATTGAGAATTTCTTTTACTTAGTCCACATCGGAAACGAAGGCGCAGCTTGGGGCATGTTTTCAGAATACAGCGGTATTTTAACCCTCTTATCGTTTGCTGTGCTGTTTTTCATTTACTATTTTAGAAAGCAATTAGAATTACAGCGTGGCTCGGTACAAATCGCTTTTGGTTTACTTATTGGTGGCATATTAGGTAATTTAATCGACCGCATCCGAGTTGGTCATGTTATTGATTTCATTGATATTCATTTGCCATTCACACTACCCTATATTTTACCCTATGGGCGTTGGCCGGCATTTAATATCGCCGACAGTGCCATCGTTATCGGAATGTTGTTTTATTTGCTCTTGAGTCTATCAGATACAAAGAAGAAAATACATTAGACATTTTCGAAGGAACTGAATAGTTTTTTCATCGACTTAAAACAATAGCACCTCTAACTAGTTAGATTATGGCTACACATGCATTTAAAGGAACCTATACAGCACTAGCTACCCCATTGAAAAACAATGAGGTTGATTATGATGACCTCGCCTCATTGGTTGATCATCAAATCAAAGGAGGTATAAGCGGTCTTGTTTCGGTGGGGACAACGGGTGAATCCCCCACTTTATCTCATGAAGAACATTTATCGACAATTAAAGCGACCGTAGACCTGGCCGAAGGAAAAGTTCCTGTATATGCAGGCACTGGTTCAAATTCTACTTCTGAAGCAATCGAATTAACCCAAAAAGCAGACAAAGCTGGAGTGGATGGATTTTTATTAGTCGCACCCTACTATAATAAACCGAGCCAGGATGGATTATTTGCTCACTTCAGCGCCATTGCAGAAGTTACAGATAAGCCTATAATTTTATATTCTATCCCCTCTCGTTGTGGCATAGAAATATCCGTAGAGGTAACCGCAAAATTATACGAAAAATACCAGCACGTCTGCTGTATGAAAGCCGCTGAAGGATCCTGCGATAAAGTAGCACAATACGTAAAAGCTCTAGGAAACGAGTTCAGCGTTCTCAGTGGCGATGATGGGCTAACCTTACCATTTATGACCTGCGGAGCTAAAGGTGTAATTTCAGTGGCATCAAATCTCATTGCTAGTCCTCTCGTTGAAATGGTGAATGCTGCCAACAACAATGATTATGCAAGTGCTCATACCCTATTTCTTAAGTACTATCATTTCTTCAATGCAATATTTCTCGAACCCAATCCAGTCCCCATCAAATATTGCTTAAAGCAAGCTGGAATTCTTCATTCCGATGCGGTACGTTTGCCTTTATCACCTTTAACAGAAGATACGAAAAAGGTACTTGATTCCCTTCTCAAAGAATTTCAACTAGTCTAATGGATACCGCTATTAAAATTTTACTTATTGGAGCAAAAGGCCGAATGGGACAGGCAATTATCGAATGTGCTCCATTACAAAATGCTCAGATCGTAGGGGCTTGCGATGTGAACGATGACCCATCTCAGTTCATAGACGACTGTGATGCGATCATTGATTTTAGCTTTTATCAAGCGACTCAAGAAATTGCTGAACTAGCCGTAAAGCACAACAAAGGCTTAGTCATTGGAACAACTGGACATGACCCGGAAACTAAAGCAAAAATCGTGGATACTTTAGCAAATAAAATTCCTGTAGTCTGGGCAGGAAATTATTCAATCGGCGTAAATACCTTAAATTATTTAACCAAAAAGGCGGCAAAATTACTACACGAACAATTTGAAGCCGAAGTACTTGAAATGCATCATCATGACAAAAAAGATGCACCTAGCGGTACTGCTGAACGACTGATTGAAATTTTAAAAGAACAGTATAATTTGAATGCAGAACAATGCGTACACGGTAGAGAAGGACAAGTTGGAGCCAGACCGAAACAAGAAATTGGCGTCCATGCGCTTAGAGGTGGTGATATTGTAGGAGAACATACTGTATTTTTCTGCGGACAAGGTGAGCGTGTAGAACTCACCCATAAAGCAACTGATAGAAAAATCTTTGCACAAGGTGCCCTTTTTGCTGCTCATTGGACTAAGACTGCAGACAACGGACTCTTTAATATGGAAGATGTCTTAGGTATCTCTGAATAATCTACTGAATCAATGATAGCATATCTCAAAGGAACCGTTCTTGAAGCAAGTCCTCTAGAGCTTATTCTTGACGTTCAAGGTGTGGGATATGCCATACAAATACCCATCACAACGGCAGAAAAAATTCCGCCTGTTGGGCAAACGTGTGAATTACACATTCATTCGGTTTACCGAGAAGACAGCGCTTCCCTATATGGATTCGCCTCAAAAAATGACCGAGATTTCTTCCGCTTAATCATCGAAAAAGTTTCAGGGATTGGGCCGAGAATCGCATTGAGTATACTCAGTAAAATGTCGGTAGAAATCCTTCAAAACGCCATTTACAATCAAGACACCACGCTATTATCACAATGTCCCGGCATTGGTAAAAAAACAGCTGAACGCTTAGTCATTGAATTAAAAGATAAAGTAAGCACTAAGGACCCCTCTTTGTCTGTAGAGCCTAGTACAGGTAGCTCAAAAGCTACTTTTACAAATTCAAAATATCAGGATGCCGTATCGAGCTTAATCACCTTAGGATACAAATTACCTGAGGCAGATAAGCGAGTTTCCAAGGCCTTACACAATTTAGGTACCGATGTTCCGACCGAAGCGATTATTAAAGAAGCATTAGGCTCCTAAGGTTTAAGTCGAATCATTTGCGAAGATAGCCTCTAATCAAAGTATCCTCACCAAACAGCTCTCGTTTTACATCCAGCAGGTGCATACTTTCATTCATTAACTGAGAAGAACGCTCAGTGCCGAGCGAATGCCCTTTTTGATCCATTAACAATTTGGGCGATTGATATATGTAAATATAGTCGACTGATCGATTTGCAATCAGATGAGTGGCTAACTGAGCACCTGGCTCAATGAATACTCCAGGAATTGCGTTTTCTGCACACAGATTCAAAAATTCATCAATATTCAACTTGCCTTCAGATTCACTGACTTTCCAAGATTGAATACCCATCGCTTCTAGTGCTTCAACCCGATCCTTTACTGCATTCATTCCATAAACAACGATTGTTTTTGATTTAAAATCATCGGAAAACAAATGATAATTTTTGTAATTTTCTAAATCACGTAACTCACGGTTAAGCACAAAACGCTGAGAACAGAATATTCCATCATTTAAACGGCTCGTTAACCGAGGATTATCCGCAGAAACTGTATTTTGAGTCACCGCTATGGCTGGAAATAATCGCCTCCAATGCATGACATCCTCTCTGGCCAACTCTCCTGTGATCCATTTTGAATGTCCTGTTGAGGCAGCCATACACCCATCTAAGGTCATAGCAATCTTTAGAGCACACAAAGGCCGTTTGTGCACGATCCAGTGATTGAAAATGATATTCATTTCTCTGCAGGCCTCTTCTAGCACTCCAACAGTCACAGAAATCCCTGCTGATTCTAAGAATGTCACACCTGCACCCGAGTGCTTCGGATTTGGATCTAAGGTACCGATCACAACATTCTTTATTCCTGAATGTATAATTGCATTCGTACACGCTCCCGTCCGCCCTTCAGTTGAACACGGTTCTAAAGTAACTAATAAAGTAGTCTCTGCTTTGGGTGTGCCTTTGTAAGACTCTAATGCAATAATTTCTGCATGCTTCCCACCAGACCTTTCATGGTAACCTTCTGAAACAATTTTTCCATCTTCAACAATAACTGCTCCCACCATAGGATTAGAATGGGTTTGTCCCCATGCTTTTTTCGCAATGCGTATCGCATGCTCCATGTGTGCGTTCAATTTTTCAGATTCAGCTATCATAATCGCACAAATGGATTTTCTTGTTTCTCCGAAAGCACCGAAGTTTTGGGTCCGTGGCCGGAATAAAGCTCTGTCTTATCAGGCAGCGAATAAATTTTTTTCTGAATTGAATTTTTTAAAGTTTCAAAGTTACCGCCTGGCAAATCACACCGGCCAATTCCACGGCAAAAGATCGCATCTCCGACAAAAGCTAAAGACGCTTTTTCTAAATAAAATAAAAGGCTACCTGGACAGTGCCCAGGAACTTCAAAAATTTCCATCTCAATTCCTGCAACCTTTAAATTCTGATTTTCTTTTAGCCATTGATCGACGGCAAAGCCCTTAAAATCTACCCCAGGAATCGAAAAAGAAGCCATTACTTCAGGATTTTCAAAAAGCAACTTGTCCGCGGCATGTCCCATGATCGAAATTCCCTCACGAGCAAATAAATGTGCATCTAAAATATGATCCCAATGACCATGGGTTAATAACAAAGCTTGTATCGTGCATCCTAATGATTCACTCAGACGCTCAGCCCAAGCGAAAGCACCCAAAGGAGCATCCACAACAAAAGCCTGCTTTAATTCTTCATTTGCAACAAAGTAGGCATTTGTTCCAATCGGTTCTAATTCTGCACGCTCTAAAATCATTTTTCCTGATAATTGTAGAAGATAAAAATAAAATTATATTGGCAAATACAATAGAATAAAATAAATCTTATTTTACTATGAAGGACTGCTTATTACTTTTTGCCCTGATTCATTGTCTCTTTGCGGCAACTTTAAATGGACAAGTAGAAACAATGACACCAGCGCAACCCGAAGTCATTATAGTCAATACTACTCAGTTAGACGGGTTTCAAAATTTAGAAGCAGGTAATTTTGATTTAGCAATAGAGCAATTTGATCAATTACTTGAACAAAGGCCAAATTATGTATCCGCCTTGATGGGCAAAGCTAAAAGCCTTTTTCAATTAAGCGAATATCAAGAAGCCTATGACACCTATTCAAAAGTATTAGAAATACATGCATCAGATGTTCATTCACTCGAAGGCTTAGGTAATTCTGCATTATTTCTTGGTCAAACTGATTTAGCCCTCACTCACTTTAAAAAAGCTCTCAATTTAAAGCCCGATAATGGAAAGATCTATCATGCGATTGCTGTTTCTCAAATATGCAAAAATGACTATTTGAACGCTGCGGAATCGGCAAAAATGGCCTCTTTAATGTTTAATAAACAGGGCATAGAAGCTCCCTATTCTTTAATACTTGCTTATTTTTCTTATGCTCAAATTGACGACAAAGAAAATATGCAACAAGTCTTGACCTACAGTAAAAACTTAAACGTCGCCGATAGATGGCCTTCATCGATAATACAGTTTATCAAAGGAGATATTAAAACTTCCGAACTGATCAGCCGAGTTCAATCAGAAAAAGAAGAAATAGAAGCCCATACTTACGTCGGGCTAAAACTTAAATATGAAGAACAATTTCAGGCTTCAGAAATGCACCTTAATTGGGTGGAGAATTTTGAAAAAACTGATGTTTTAGAATCACTGATTGCCAAACATATACTTAAGCATTCTAGAGAATCCATCAGCCATGCATTTAATTATTAGATTTCCATAATTTTATGGATGAAAAATCTGATATTTTAAACAATTGAAGGACAAAAAAGTAGGCACCTACACTGAGCGGAATCAATACAGAAACTGAAATGAATGCATGCATTTTATGCGTACAATCAAAATAGGATACAACGCCCTTCCCTAATAGACTGATTAAGGCAATTAAAATTAAGCCTACAAATATAGGTACTAATAGATGTTTTAAACCTTTGCTGAAGGAAATTTTGTAGCTGTCTTTCATCGCTTTTCCTATAAAAAATGTATGCAAAATTGCCGACAAAAGATTGGCAAAAGCCAATCCATATACTCCCCAAAGATTCATAAAGATAAGGCTAAAGACCGTATTCAAAATTAAAAACCAAATAGATAAACGAACGGGTAATTTCATATCTTTACCAGCATAAAAACAACGTACTGCAAAAGTAGTGATAGAATAAAAAGGCAGGGCTACGGCATAAATAATTAAAATAGGAACCGTTGCATGAACATCGGATAGTCTGAATGAGCCCCATTCAAATAATACTATTAAGATTTCTTTGGACAATACAGACAGGCCTACTGCAGCAGGTAAAACAATAATTAAAATAAAGCGTAAACCTTTAAGAATAACGTCAGCAAATGAGTCAAGCGAGCTACTCTCAAATGTTCGAGACATTACAGGAAAAAATACAGTCACAACAGCAATTGTGAAAACGCCCAGCGGTAATTCCATCATTCGGCTCGAAACATACAAGAGCGAGACCGCTGTATCATCTAAAGTATTAGCCAGTAAGCGACTGACTAAAATGTTAATTTGTAAGACTGCTGCCCCTAATAGGCTCGGTAAGAATAATACACGAAACGATTCAAAAGATTCAGAAAATTCATCAGCATGACTTGTTCTATTGACCGACCATCCCTGCTTTTTCAAATCGACAAGCGGTAAAAGCAACTGAAGCAAGCCTCCTAACAAAACACCCCCACAAAGCCATATAATTATTCCTGCCTCATCAATACCTTGGATAATTCCAATTACAACGGACACGATTAATACTAAATTAAATAATACTGGGGCGAAAGAAGCTGAGAAAAAGCGTCCTATAGAATTTAAAGCTCCACTGAAAATTGCCGCTAAACAAATAAAAATCATATAGGGCATGAGCCATTGAAATATTTTAAACGATAATACCCATCGCTCTGAAAAAGTACCCATACTTAAAAATAATTGTACAAGCACCACCAAGGCTAAAGCCAATCCAGTCAGTAATAGAGTCCACCGTACAATAAAATGACTGAAAAAAGCCAATGCTGATTGCACATTCTTTTTTTCAATAATTGAAGAAAAAACAGGTATGAATGCGGAAGACAGAGCACCTTCACCAAAAAGACGGCGAAATAAATTAGGTATAGTGAATCCGACGATGAATGCCGAACTCCAAGCACTAGCACCGAGTGCTGCAAATATTAAAACATCACGAAGTAATCCTGTCACACGAGATAACACGGTAGTCAAACTGACAGAGGCTACATTTTTTAGATCTTGGCTCACAGGAATGATTTAACCTAAAAACAATAGGACGGAATCCATAAAACTGAAGCATATTATTTGTAGAAAAAAACGATAAAGCTCGATTTCTTTCATTTAACGGGTAGGAATATAAACTTATTTTATAATTTATTAAGCAATAGTTCGTTTAATTAATATGTCATTAATCAATAATTTATGCCTGCGACTGGAACGTCACCCAAAACGAGTTGTCTTTCCCGAAGGTAATGATGTGCGAATCCTTCAAGCGGCCCGTAAGTTTGCTGTAAAAAAATTAGGCGTTCCTATTCTCTTGGGAAATCGTCTAGAGATCAAAGAACTCGCGAATAAGCTAGACATTAAACTAGACCATATTCGAATCATTGATCCATTAACATCGGAGGAAAGACCACGATTTAGGCAATTTTTGCATTCCATTTATCGCTTTAAAGACAAAGGAGAAATTGATTTAGAGCGACTACTCGATAAAAATACATATTTTGCTGCAATAATGTTAGCCACGAGCCAAGCAGATGCAATGGTGGCTGGGGCAAATTCTCAAGCCTCAAGCTCACTGAGACCACTTTTACAAATCATTCCCTTTCAAAACAAAAATAAACTCATATCATCGCTTAATATATTTGATTTAGAAGACCAAACCACAGGTCAAGACAAAGAGCTTTTCCTAGCAGACTGTGCAGTTGTACCAGAGCCAAGTATTGAACAACTGGCTCAAATTGCCATCAATACTGCCGCTCTCAGTTATCAACTAACCAATAAAAAGCCTAAAGTAGCATTTCTAAGTTACTCTAGTCAATCGATAGGAAAAGACTCACATGCCCCTATACAAAAGATGAAAGCGGCTACTCAATTAGCAAAGCAATTAGCTAAATCTATCTCAATAGATATGGATATTGATGGAGAACTCCAACTTGATGCCGCTCTTGATCCTAGAGTAGCCGAAAATAAATCGCTTTCTGGAACTGTTGCAGGATATGCTAATGTGCTGATTTTTCCTGATTTGCAATCGGCTAACATCGCTTCTAAAGCAATTAATTACTTTACCCATAGCCGACAATACGGACCGATTTTGACAGGTTTTTCAAGACCTGCGGCTGAAATTAGTCGAGGCACCTACGCAGGCGACATTTTTGGAACTGCGGTTATGGTTGCCTCTCAAGCCATTGACCATGATCTACTATACCCTACCCCAGATAATGCCCTCAATGAAGACATTAAGGACATTCTTAAACAGTAGGATATATCAATCATAATGGACATACAATCACTCTTCGGAGGGTCTAACGACTCTGAAATATTAGAAAAGCCAAGAAACAAAAGTACTAAAAGAATTTTTATTGCTGCTACCCGAATGAATGACGGTAAAACGACGACAAGTCTCGGCCTTTATTCTGCACTAAATGATGGACAAAAGAAAATTGGCTATATCAAACCCGTAGGACAAAGGTTTGTTGATGTCAATGGAGAGAAAATTGATGAAGATAGTTTTCTCCTGACGGAAACTTTTGATGTTTCTGTTCCTATACAAGCAATGAGCCCGATTGTTGTGGATAAAGATTTCACTAAAAACTATTTAGACGATTCGGAATCTATTTATCCTGAAATCTTAAACCGATTGTGCCGTTCTTTTGACCGAGCTGCTTACGAAAAAGATTATATCATTATTGAAGGCACAGGTCATGCTGGGGTTGGGTCTGTATTTGATTTATCCAATGCAGCAGTAGCAAAAATTCTTAATGCCAAAGCCATTATTATTGCCAGTGGCGGTATCGGGCGACCCATAGATGAGATTGCCTTGAATCAAGCTCTTTTTGAAAAAGCAGGCGTCGATATTATAGGCGTTATCATCAATAAAGTTCAGCCGGATAAACTTGATTTTATTAAACATTATTGCGGTCAAGCACTTGAAAAAATGAACTTGAAGCTTCTCGGGGTTATACCTGAAAACGCGAAACTTTCAGAACCCAGCTTATCTCAAATTATTCATGAGATCAATGGAGAATGCCTAAATACAACCCATAATATTCAATCTAAAAAAATCAAAAAAGTAGTGATCGGAGCTAAGACTGGACTGAGTACAATTGATGATATTGAAGAAGGAACATTGATAATTTCGTCCGGAGATCGTGAAGATATCATACAGCCTTGCATGAAATCAAACAAGGCCACTATGTTGTCGGGTCTTATCCTTACAAATGCAATCAAGCCTAATGATGCTACATTAGCCGATATTCAAGCATCTGAAATTCCTTTCATTCTTTCAAACGATACGAGTTATTCTGTGATCAGTCGCATGAATAAAATGAACATCAAGACACAGCCACATGATTTTGATAAGATTTCTATCATTAAAGAAATCTTGAAGTCGAATATAGACCTTAATGAAATCGAGGAAGCTTTTAAATTAAGCCTCTGACGAATTATCCAATACTGATTTCACTCTATCCTCCAAAATTGAATAAATCAAAGGATGAGTCGCAATTAAGTCTGTCTTAAAAAAGTTTTTGATTTTTGCATTCTCCACTAAACCTTGAAGAATTTCATCAACGTCACCCCCTTCACCAGCATGACGGCCAGGCAAGAGAAAAAACATTGCCACCACTAAAGATTCCAAAGAGGCGTCTTTCGATACTGTATCAAAAGAAATAGTTTCAAGCAAAGGATCATTAAATGCATAGGCTTCCCCTTCTCTTCGTTCCATTGAACAAGCTGTAGTCGTACTGACTGAATTACCTAATAAATCCTTCAGTTGATTCGTTACTGTATTTCTCAAAATAGAAAGCTTTTCAATGGGTGAACCATGATCGACAAGGACTAGATTTGTTGAACGGCTTAGAGCATTTTGTCCGATTATAGTGCTTACTTGTTCTGCTAGAATTTGTGCTAGACGATGATCCGGATTTGTTACATCCCAACCGGCTAAGGGCGGAGCCACTAAAATCTCAATTTCGGGACAGAGAACCTTAGCCTCTTCAATCAATTCCATTAAGTAATCAGTGATTGCTAAACTCGGCCCTAAAAACAAAGGCAGGCATATAAAATGATGTTCTTCATTTGAAATACCGAGCTTAAAACGCCTTCTTATGATGGTGGCAGGTTCTCCATTTAATTTGTCCGCCTCAATTTTATGCGAATGAAGCAAACTCACTCCCTCCACACGCATTCCAAGCTGTTTACTTAAGTTTTTTGCAATCGCCCTAAGGGCAAAAGTCGCATCTGGTCGCAAAGAACCATTATCAAAAAGAAGCACTGTATATTGTTTTTTCAAAATTTATTAATGGAATATTAGAAAAAGGATTGCGACTCAAATTAAATCCTCATAAATAGTCATTATGTTTCGTTTCATTAGCACTCTATTTCTTCTACTATCTTTAAGCATTTTCTTAGCATCTTGCTCAACCACAAGACAAGATAGACCAACTCCATCGGGACCAATCGGCTTAAATAAAGCGGTTTTTGATGATGGTTCTACTTTAAATTTTGGCCCAGATGCTGGTAACTTAGAAACAAGAAATGGAAAATTCAGCAACGAGACTTATAATGGAAAGCAAATGATTCTCGGTGTTTTTGATCCTATCTATTTTGCTTTTGATTCAATGGCCGTCGATGGAACACAACGACCTATTCTTTTAAATGCCGTCACTTATCTAAAGGATAATCCAGAATATGAAATATTGATCAAGGGACGTTGCGATTGGTATGGTACTGAAGAATACAATCTCGCACTCGGTGATTTAAGGGCAAACAGTGTTGCGCTTTACATGGAAGATCAAGGCATACAATCGGATCGCATCCATACAGTTTCTATCGGTAGCTTAGAAGCTAAAATAGGTCTCTCAAAATCAAATGCAAAAATTGATCGAAGAGCCGACCTTATTCTCCTGAAGTAAATAGATTGCCATAGAGAAAATCCGCTCCTCCATCATTGCCTAATGCTATTTCGGCTTCCCCAAAGTGCGGAATATATCAGCAAAAGTAGCAGTTGCTTTCTTCATTAGCTCGATATCAAAGCTTTCATTAGGAGCATGCAAATTATCTTCTGGGGTAAATAGTCCAACCATTATCGCATCAAGACCCGCACGGTTCTTAAAATCTGCAATTACAGGAATACTACCACCTTCTCTAAGATAGAGAGGCGAGCGACCAAATTGCTTTTGAATTGCAGTATCCGTAACAGAAAAAGCACTTTTCACAAAATCAGAAGTTTCCACTGCCTCAGATTTATTAGGTGGAATAATACTATAAGCATTAGCGAAACAGCCACGACGCACCTCCAGCTTAACTCCCTCTGGGCATCGATCCTCAATGGCTTGAACTACAAGATTCTGAACATTATCACCATTTTGTCCTGCAACTAAACGACAGGTGATTTTTGCAAATGCCTCACTCGGTATAATCGTTTTAGTGCCTTCACCTTGATAGCCTCCTCCCATACCATTGATTTCTAAAGTTGGCTCAAAACGTACCGCCTCCAATGGAGAAAATCCTCTTGGTTGATAAAAACCTGGTACTTCGAGCATGGATTGATACTCCGCCAAATTCATTGGGTAGCGTTTGAGTTCATCTCGCTCCCACTCTTCAATTTTGGAAACCCCATCATAAAATCCAGGAACATTCACACTCCCATCTTGATTATGTAAGCTAGCAATAATCTCTGACATCGCGTGCAAAGGATTATAAACAGCTCCTCCATAAATCCCTGAATGCAAATCACTCTTTGGGCCTTTTACCTTTATTTCAAGCTCAACTAAACCTCGTAAGGCTGTTGTAATGACTATTTGGTCAGTTGTCGGGCTGCCTGTATCAGAAACAAACATCATATCGGCTTTAGATAATCGCTCAGCGTAGCGATCAAAAAATTCCGGCATACTTGGACTTCCCATCTCTTCTTCACCTTCAATGACATAAGTAATGTTCAAGGCTAAATCGGGTTGCTCTGACAAGACTTGTTGCAAAGCACCTATATGAACCATCGTGGGTCCTTTATTGTCGGCAGAGCCTCGTCCATAAATTCGCCCATTTCTAATCTCAGGTTCAAATGCATCACTATCCCATAAATCTAGTGGATCTGCCGGCTGAACATCATAATGACCATATAAAACAATATGTGGGAGGCCCTCTCCAACAAAACGTTCAGCTAAAATGATCGGATGGCACTCTGTCTTCACTAATTCGACTGAAAATCCCATGCTTTCCAAGAGATCTCCAATAAAGTCTCGAGCCCCTTTCATACCTTCATGAAATTTTTTGTCTGTCGATACGGAAGGAAATCGAAGATAAGACATCAATGTCTCTAATGCGTCAAAATTATGCATAGCTTAAACAGTCATAGGAAGGCTAAAACGAGTCACAAAGGATTCAATAACCATAATAATACACCATGGCTTCATCCATTAATGAGTTCAATTCCATAATTCGAGTTTTGCTTGATGGGTGTGTCGAAATAAATTCGGGTATATGAAATGATTTTTCTTTTTCCATTCGCTCCCAAAATGCAATTGCGACTCGTGGATCATAACCAGCTTGTGCCATATAAATTAAGCCCAAGCGATCGGCCTCATTTTCGTGTAAACGACTGTAGGGTAACAAAAATCCCAAAGAAGACCCTAAACCATAAATCTTCATTAAGCGCTCACGTTCTTCTTTTGTATCCCCCTTGGTCGTTTGCGATAACACTATGCTTCCGCCCAATGCTAGCAACTGCTGAGACATTCTTTCACCCCCATGCTTAGCAACCACATGAGCCATCTCGTGAGCAATCACTACTGCAAGATCTGAATCGGTTTTTGCTATTTTAAACAAG
>JAQCDT010000141.1 GCA_027620575.1 Verrucomicrobiota bacterium | reverse complement strand
GTCTTGATCTTAAAAAAATGTATTTCGCTTAGACTTCTGGGATTTTTGCTATAGGGTATATAAATGTTTGATCCTGATTCAGTGGAAAGCTTCAAAAGTAGCTTAGATGCGTATTATACGTGGCCGGCATTATTTCCTTTTAAGTTTATCGTACCAATTGAGCAGGCTAATCAGGTGATCGAGATGCTGGATGACCCGAATCTGACCTCTCGGCCTTCGGCAAATGGTCGTTATCGAGCCTTTAGCCTAGAAAAAATGATGCACTCATCTGACGAGGTGATTGCTGTTTATCAACAGATGACGCGAATCCCTGGCATTATCAGTATTTAATCACCCTTTAAACTATTAAACGATTTTTCGAGTATTTTGATGAAGTTAAAGAAGACAAGCGTTCGCCCTCCATTCAATGGCATCTTCACTTGCTTTATCGTTCTGACTTTATTAATTATTAGTTACCTCATGGCAGAAGATATGACGAAGACACAGACACAGGAAGACACTATAAGCGGAATTGAAGCAACCGAATTGGCGACCTTGGCTGCGGGTTGTTTTTGGTGTGTGGAAGCGGTTTTTGAATCTTTGATGGGTGTCGAATCGGTGGTTTCAGGATATATGGGTGGCACGACTCCCGATCCGACCTACGAGGCAATTTGCACGGGGCTTACTGGACATGCTGAAGTTGTGCAGATTGTTTATGATCCGAATGTAATTTCTTATGAAGCTTTATTGAAACGTTTTTGGGTGTCGCATAATCCGACTACCTTAAATCGTCAGGGTGCCGATGTGGGGACGCAGTATCGCTCAGCAATTTTCACTCATTCAGAGGCTCAGGCTGAACGTGCACTTGCCTCTAAGGCTGAAGCCGAAGAGCTCTTTGAGGATGCTATTGTGACCGAAATCACTCCTGCGGACACTTTTTATCCAGCGGAAAAATATCATCAGGATTTTTATCGCAATAATGTTCAGCACCCCTACTGCCAAATGGTGATCCGTCCAAAACTGAATAAGTTGGATGGTGAAGGTGGTACGATTGATTAATAGGAACGAGCGAAGATCACTCGTTTGCCTTCTTTTCCAGTAAAGATACAGGGCACGGTTTCGGAGACAGTGTCGTTGGGAATACAACGAACAGTGATTTTTAATCGCTTGGCGAGTTCGTCTTCGAGTTGGCTATCTAAGCAAAAGCCGACAGAGGCATAGCCGGCGTCTTCGTTGGCAAAGTAGGCTTCAAAGTCTTCTTTGTTATCAATGACTTGGGTATGGCTTTTTAGAAAATCTTTGGGCTTTTGAAATAGATTGCTTTGGATGTTTTCAAGCAGTGTGGTGATTTCAGAAAGAAAGCTAGTTCTGTCTTGGCTGACTTTGTCTTTGACCGCTTTATCGCGTCTGGCGTAAAAAACGGAGTCTTTTTCCATATCTCGTGGGCCAACTTCTATGCGAATAGGGACACCTTTTTTCACCCATGACCAAGTTTTTTCTCCGCCTCGGATATCTCGATCATCTAGCTCCACTCGCACAGGCTCTCCAAGGTAATTTTGTGCTTCAAGGGCGTGCTTGAGATCTTGGCAATACTCAAGGACAGCATCTCGTGTATCAGGCTTTGGAGTGACGGGCAGAATCACAACATGTGCCGGTGCGATTGCGGGTGGTAAGACGAGTCCGTCATCATCCGAATGGGTCATGATCAATCCGCCAACAAGTCGTGTGGAGACACCCCAAGAAGTCGTCCAAGCGTGTTCTTCTTTGGATTCAGCATTGAGAAATTTGATGGAGCTTGATTTGGCAAAGTTTTGTCCTAGGAAGTGCGAGGTACCGGCTTGGAGTGCTTTTTTATCCTGCATCATGGCTTCAATGGAGTACGTGGAGACCGCTCCAGGGAAGCGTTCGGCTTCGGTTTTTTCTCCTTTGATCACGGGCATAGCTAGGTATTTCTCTGAAAAGTCGGCATAGACATCGAGCATAGTGCGGGTTTCTTCCAAGGCTTCGTCTTGGGTTGCGTGCACGGTGTGTCCTTCCTGCCAGAGGAATTCTGAGGTGCGTAAAAAGAGTCGTGTACGCATTTCCCAACGGACTACATTGGCCCATTGATTAATGAGCAGCGGTAGGTCTCGGTAGGATTGCACCCATTTAGCAAAGAGTTCACCAATGATGGTTTCGGAGGTCGGTCGTACGATTAAGGGTTCATCGAGTGGGCCGGCGGGCTGAAGCTGTCCGTTTTCGTCCGCTTCAAGTCTTGAATGAGTGACAACCGCACATTCTTTAGCAAAGCCATCGACATGGTCGGCTTCCTTTTGCAGATAGCGCATGGGAATGAATAAAGGGAAATAAGCATTTTTATGCCCGGTTGCTTTGAAGCGTCTATCCAGCTCTTTTTGGATATTTTCCCAAATTGCGTAGCCCCATGGCTTAATGACCATACATCCACGAACTGGTGAAGTCTCCGCAAGATCGGCGGCTTTAATGACTTGCTGATACCATTCAGGATAATTTTCCTCCCGTGTTGGAGTGATGGCGGTTTTGGCTTTTTGAGACATATTCAATCGTATTTTTCCTTAACTTAAGGACAGAGCTTATAAATCAATTTCTTCGGTGACTTCTTGAGCTTGCTTGAAGAGCGTTTCAAAAATTTCAGGATTGAAATAAAATACAGTGTAAGCAAGTGCGGCGAGGATCAGAAGCAAGAGCACAAATTTTCCAAGTCCTTTGAGAAATTGAAAGAAGAAGAAAATAGCGACTAAGAAACCACCCCAATAAAGTGGATTGCCTGCTTTAAGTGCATCAAAAAATATATCAATCATAGTTACTGTCTAAGGGAAATTGAAAAAATTTCTAGATTAAACGGCATCGCCAATAAATTCTTGGTTCATCCATTTTTGCAAGACCTTTGGCACTTTAACACGACCGTCTTCTTGCAAATTATTTTCAAGAATAGCGGCAAGTACACGAGGAATCGCTAAGCCTGAACCGTTTAAAGTGTGGGCGGTGTGTATCTTACCCTCTGCATCACGGTAGCGAATCCCTGCCCGTCTCGCTTGGAAATCGGTGAAATTACTACAACTCGATACCTCTAGCCAACGTTTTTGACCTGCAGCAAAGACTTCTAGATCGTATTGCTTGGCATGGGGAAAGCCGATATCACCCGAACACATTTTGAGGACTCGATAAGGGAGTTCTAAAGCGACAATCAAAGCCTCAACATTTTCCCTTAGTTTTTCGAGTTCTTGCATACTGGAGTCCGCACTGGTCCATTTGACTAATTCTACTTTGTCGAATTGGTGCAAGCGATTGAGCCCTCGCACATCAGCACCCCAGCTACCTGCTTCACGACGAAAACATGGCGTGTAGGCACAACGATAAACGGGTAAGCTTTTTTCATCGAAAATTTCATCGCGATAAAAATTGGTGACAGGGACTTCGGCGGTGGGAATTAAATAGAATCCTTCATTGGGATCAAAGTACATCTGCCCTTCTTTGTCCGGTAGCTGTCCTGTAGCAGTGGCACTCTCTGCATTGACAACTATTGGCGGTGCCACCTCTTCATAACCATTCTTTTGTGCTTCTTCTAAGAAGAAATTAATCAGTGCACGAACCATCCGAGACATTTCCCCGACATAAAA
>JAQCDT010000140.1 GCA_027620575.1 Verrucomicrobiota bacterium | reverse complement strand
CTGAGTCCAAACCACTCATTTGATAATCGGACTGTGACGGAGGCTGTACATCAGTTGTCCGACACCCAGGCTGAACAAATAAGACAAGAATAACACCTATATGTAGCGCCAATATAAAACCAAAAACTTTTGTAATATTCATAATAACTTTTAATTTTTTAACTTATAAACATCCTTACCCCTTCAGTAAACTAAAAATAGTCTTTTGGAAAAAATTTCCTCGATCCGAGTAAGAATCAAATTGGTCGAAACTGGCAAAACCAGGGCTAAATAAAATATTCACCTCGTTTTGTTCTTCAGATAATCGAACACTTGCCTGAATAGCATCTGCTAATTGCGGATAGTAAATACTGTGTGTTCCAAGATTTAAAAAAGCTTCGTTTAAGGCTTCACCAACCGCACCATAAACAACTACTGAATCCACTAAAGGAGCTAGGCTATTCGTAAACTTTGATATGTCTGTATTTTTGGACACACCACCACCGATCCAAATCACTTTACCTTTCATCCCTCTCATTGCTCCCAATACAGAATGCAAATTTGTCGACTTGGAATCTTCCCAAATCTTCAAACCCCCTTTTTCAAAAATTTTGCTCAATCGATGTTCATCTAATTCAAAATCATTCGCCAAAGAAACAACATCCACACCTTTCAACCCTAAAGCTTCGATAAACCCACACACTAAATTAAAATTGTATAGATGAGGATAGGACTGAAATACCGATGACCCCTCAACCCATTCAGGCAAATCCCTATCGACTTTCACGATCTTCGCCCCGTGAGATCGCCAAAAATCTGCTGCTTTAAACGCCAATAAATCCTCACTGATGCAAACAGTTGCCGATTTTTTTAGACAGGAAAATAAAGCAAATTTTGATTGAAAATAATCTTCCATATTTTCGTAACGATCCAAGTGATCTTCAGCAAAATTTGTCCAAATAAGACCCTCCAAGCTCAGTCCTTTAGTCATTTCTGCCTGAAACGAACTGATTTCACATACAGCTATCGCATCTACATGATTTGCTTTAGAGTTTACCAAATCACTGAAAGGAAGTCCGATATTTCCAACTGCGTATGCTTCTTCACCGGATGCACGAAGCACCGCCTCAAGTAATCGAGTCACCGTTGTTTTTCCATTCGTTCCCGTTACTGCAAAAACCTTTCCCTTCCAACGCTCTGCTGCATATCCGAGCTCCCCATACAGTGAATCATGTCCCGAGAGAAGCACTCTCCAAGGATGATTTTTTGAAAAGCCAGGGCTGAAAATAAAGTCATCAAAACAACTCACATTCGATTGAGTAAAATTATTTCTGCACTCAGTATTTTCATCAAATACCGTGACAGTATGCCCTTCAGATTGCGCTAACTTGGCCACGGATTGACCGCTCAATCCAGCACCAAATACAGCTACACACTTTTTCATTTTAACGAAGCTTCAAGGTGGCAATGCCCGCAATAGCAAATAACAAAGACAATATCCAAAAACGAATCACTACTTTATTTTCAAGCCATCCACCGAGTTGAAAATGATGATGAATCGGTGACATTCTAAAAATTCTTCGACCAAATACTTTGAAAGAAAATACCTGAAGTATCACGGACACAGCTTCAGCAACAAAAATACCGCCAACTAAAATTAAGGTAAAGGGTTGATGAATCATAAAAGCAATCACACCAATGATTCCACCTAAGCCCAAGGACCCAGTGTCTCCCATAAAAACTTCAGCTGGATAACAGTTAAACCAAAGGAAGGCCAAGCTTGCTCCAAGCAACGCACTGCATACCACCGCAAGCTCTCCAGCATTTGGAATATAGCTGATAAATAAATATTCTGAAATAATCGCATTACCCGAAGCATAAGCGAAAATCAAATACGCCAAAGTAACCGTCACGGTACATCCGATAGCCAAACCATCGATACCATCGGTTAAATTAATCGCGTTACTTGAACCCGATAAAACTACAAAGAAGAAAGGGAAAAATACCATTAAAGGTAATTGCTCAACCACGATAAATTTATAAAATGGAATCCACAGCTCTCGGATTTTCTCACTCGACTCGGGTACCGACAATAAAATGAAAGAAGCGATTCCCGCGATCACAGCCTGAGCAAATAATTTCTTAGGCCCAGATAAGCCTTTGCTGTTTTGTTTGAAAACTTTTAAGTAATCATCTAAAAACCCTATGACGGTCAGAGCTAAATACACAAATAAACTTGTGTAGACATAAACATTGGGCTTTGCCCATAAAAAGACACTCAATGTCACTGCGATACAAATAATTAAGCCCCCCATAGTTGGCGTTTGAGACTTGCCTTCGGTTAGATCTGCAAGCTTTCCAACTTCATCATGAGTCCGTAGCATCTGATTCATTTTTAACTGTTTCAGTTTCGCAATGATCCACGGGCCGATAAAAAAACCAATCATCATTGAAGTCAGTCCACAGAAGGCGATTCGCAATGAAAGGTAACGAAACAGTCGCAAAGGACCAAAGAAAGATTCAAAATCTGCGAGATAACTTAGCATATTAGGATTTAGTGAAACATAGGAATTAAAGCTTCTAACTGACAAGAACGACTCCCCTTTAAAAAAATCGCACCCGTAAAGTGGCCGAAGTCTGTATTACATAATTCAATAGCCGAAAAAGACTCAAGCTTTGAATCTTCCCAGCCCACAGATTTGGCCCCTTTTTTATAGGCATCGGTTAAATCACTATCTCCTATGAAAATAGCCCGATCGCCCTGCCTTGGTTTTAATGCTTTTGCTACCGACTCATGAAAAGCAGAGGCATTCTCGCCCAATTCATCCATGATGCCTAACACATATAACCGATGCTCATAATCCTCCGAAGCAAGCTCAAACGCTTTTAAAGAATCAAGCATAGAGCTTGGATTCGCATTGTAGCAATCTTGGTAAATAAACCCTTTGTTCACTTCGCCCAAAGGAATAATTGTGCCTCGACCCCCTACTGGCTTCC
Source organism: Verrucomicrobiota bacterium (assembly GCA_027620575.1). Lineage (GTDB taxonomy): Bacteria > Verrucomicrobiota > Verrucomicrobiia > Opitutales > Coraliomargaritaceae. Next base: position 654 of record JAQCDT010000140.1, on the reverse strand, counting down.
AAGATTCAATCCCTTGAATAATTCTATCCATAGCTACATTCATTTCCATTGCCGTAACCACAGCCAATACAGAATTTTGAATAATTCCCTCACTCAAACTCTCGAGCCGATACGCATATTTTTTGTCCGCACAGCACAAAGAAACCTTGACTGCATGTTGGTCTATGCCTGTCCATTCATACGCATAAACATTTTTAAAAGGAGAAATTGTTTCTACTGACCCTTTAACAATTGCCACGGCATCTTTGCGAAACGCCTCAAATGCCGATCGATCTAAAACTGCCTTCGGTGCTACCACCAAAGCACCTGCTTCCGCTGACTCTAGCAACTTAGACTTTTCTTCAGCAATACAATCGACCGTTCCAAATCCTTCTAAATGCGCCTCACCAATATTAGTAAATACACAGACATTCGGACGAATGATTGAACTTAAAACCGACATCTCATTGTGTTCACTCACTCCTGCCTCAATCACAGAAAAGGCATATTCCTTATCGAATAATTCAGCTAAAGTCAGAGAAACCCCCAAGCAATTATTCCAATTTCCCTTTGTTGCATGGGTTCGCTCACTCCCTAATACTTTTTCAAGCATAGCCTTAGTACTTGTTTTGCCACAACTTCCAGTGATACCAATCACTGGGTGCTTAAAATCCG
>JAQCDT010000139.1 GCA_027620575.1 Verrucomicrobiota bacterium | reverse complement strand
AGCTTAGGCTTGGCTGCACTTTGAGATGAAGTAGTATCTGGAAAAAAGATAACTCGGTTATTTTCAATGGCAATATAATCCTTGAATGAGTTCCAACGAGTAGGGACCTCAGATAGTTTGGCATCATAATTATCTATTCAATTGTTCAAACTATGAGCATCAATCACATAATAACTGGGAGCATTTATGTAGGTAATTGAATCATTCGTTTTCAAGCTGATATTTCCCTCATAGAGTGCTATGTGTAGTATATTATAGCGATATGAAATAACACATAGTGCCGAATGTAATTCTAATTGGCTATCAGGGAGATGAATCTCAAAAGTGGATAGCGGGGAAAGCGCATTCGATTTCACTGCAATTGTTCCTTCACTAAGTTCGCATATAAAATAAGATTTTGAAGGCTCACGATCTAAACGAATATCTTTTTCTTGAAATGATTCTTGTTTGAATGATTGAATCTTAAATTGCGTGTTTTCCAATAAAGCAAATGTGCTGTTATTGGATAATTTAAAAAATACATAATCGCTAGCACTAGTGGTAAGTGTGCTTTCTGAATGGATAGTAATCGAATCGTGAAGAGCAATCGATTGATTAATGGTGTTATTTTTGAAAGTGGAAGAATTCCCAGTTACACTTGTAAAAATAGCTGTGCCATATTTTTCATAATCGCTGTCAGGATTAGCTTCAAGATTCAGTATGAATAATGAAGCAATGAAACAATATAGGATGACTAGTTTCATTTGTGGTATCATTATTTATTTCACGACAAAATTAACAATTTTATTGGGTACATAAATTTCTTTCACAAGTGTTTTACCAGATAATTGTGACTGCACACGTTCACTCTCTTTGGCTTTATTGAAGGCATCTTCTTTTGTGTGATCTTTCGGCAATAAGGCATCCCCTCGGTGTTTCCCATTGACTTGAAAGATGATTTTCACTGCCGAAGCCTCTAATTTTTCTTTATCTGCTTTGGGCCATGGTTGCGCGCTGATCGAGGATTTATTGCCTAAGAGTGACCAAAGCTCTTCAGCTATATGCGGTGCAAGTGGCGCAATTAATTGTAGGTAGGTCTCGATTACTGATTGAGGAATAGCCTCTAATTTAGAAAGTTGGTTAATTAAGATCATTAACTGAGAAATAGCGGTATTAAAACCTAAGTTCTCGTAATCATGCGTGACTTTTTCGATGCTTTGATGCAGTAAACGCTCGGACTCGTCATCGATTGATTTGGAATTAGTTGTATCAATGACGGGATTTAGGGTATTGTCATTATCAAGTATCACAAGTCGCCAGAGTTTTCTTAAGAATCGTGCAACCCCTTCAATGCCTTTCGTATTCCAAGGCTTCATCGCTTCAAGTGGACCGAGGAACATGAGATAGAGGCGAAGTGTATCTGCTCCGTAGGCATCAATGATCACTTCTGGGTTGACCACATTTCCTCTACTTTTTGACATTTTTTCACCATCTTCTCCAAGAATGATACCTTGGTGAAAGAGCTTTTTGAACGGTTCTGGCTCGGAGACCACTCCGATTTCATGAAGAACCTGATGCCAGAATCGAGCATAGAGTAAGTGCAAGACAGCGTGTTCTGCGCCTCCAATGTATAAGTCAGGTGTTTTCCAATAAGATTCAATTTCTGGATCGATCAATTGCTCAAGATTTTTTGGATCCATGTAGCGTAAGTAATACCAACAGGATCCGGCCCACTGAGGCATCGTATTGGTTTCACGGGTACCGCTAACGGTATTTTCATTAGATTCGGCAAAAACTTCTCCTGTTTCTTTATGAAAATGAACATTGAGCCAATCTTCAGCTTTTGAAAGTGGGCTCTGTCCATCTGGTGAAGGCTTATAACTTTCTATGCTTGGCAGTTTCAAGGGTAGGGAACGATCAGGCAGCACAACCGCATAACGCTTTTCACCATTAATTTGTGAATGGATTGCCGTATTTTGAGGCTTAAAGGCATCGTTCACTTGTTGATAATCTTCAAAACTTAGCCAGATGACCGGAAAAGGTTCACCCCAGTAACGTTGTCTTGAAAATAACCAATCACGTAATTTGTAGTTTACTTCAATCGAACCTGCATTCTCTGTTTCTAAAAATTGGATGATCGCTTTTTGAGCCGACACAGAGTCCATGCCATTGTATTTCTCTGAGTTAATGAGCACACCTGATTGAGTGTAGGCTTTTGTTAATGTACCCTTTTCATTTTTTTCGGCAGAGTCCCCATCGTCAATGACCTGAATGACTTCAATCCCGTAAGTATTCGCAAATTCAAAGTCACGTTCATCATGAGCAGGTACAGCCATAATCGCCCCTGTCCCATACGAGACGAGTACATAATCGGCTATCCAAATTGGAATACGTTTTTGATTGACTGGATTAATTGCATAGGCGCCTAGGGGCACACCACTTTTTTCTTTATTTAATTCTGCACGCTCTAGATCTGATTTAGTTTTTGCTTTAGCAATATAAGTATCTACTTCCTCTCTTTGTGCGTCACTCGTGATTTTTGTAACTAATGGATGTTCGGGAGCTAAAACAACATAGGTCGCTCCGAATAGGGTATCAGGACGCGTGGTAAAAACTTCGATCCTATCGTTTGCATTATCTTCAATTGCGAAGGATACTTGTGCACCTTCAGAACGACCGATCCAATTGGCTTGAAGTCGTTTAGTTGAATCTGGCCAATCTAAATCATCGAGCCCTTTCAAGAGTTTGTCGGCAAATTTGGTGATACTGAGTACCCACTGACGAATAGGTCGACGTTCAACGGGAAAGTTTCCACGTTCAGATCGTGCGCCTTCACTGGTCTGAAGTACTTCTTCGTTGGCCAGCACAGTGCCCAGCTCAGGACAAAACCACACGGGTTTTTCTTCAACGTAAGCAAGACCTTTTTTGAATAACTGGATGAATATCCATTGTGTCCACTTGAAATAGTTAGGGTCGGTTGTGTTAATTTCGCGTTCCCAATCATAGCAAAGACCAATTTGCTTCAGTTGTTCTTTGAAATTTTCTACATTTGTACGGGTGGTTTCTTCTGGATGTTTTCCCGTTTTAATTGCGTATTGCTCAGTCGGTAAACCAAAAGCATCCCATCCCATTGGGTGTAAAACATTGTAGCCCTGTGACTGTTTAAAGCGTTTATAGGCATCACTAGCTGTATAGCCCTCAGGGTGTCCAATATGGAGTCCTGCACCTGAAGGATATGGAAACATATCTAAAATATAGAATTTTGGACGACTATCAAAATCAATTGCCTTGAACGTATGGTTATCGGCCCAATATTTTTGCCACTTGGGTTCTATTTTTGAAAAGTTATATTCGGAATTTTGCATTTCAATGATTCAGCATTTTTGAAAAAGAGCATTAAGAGTAGTCTGAGTGCTTTCGTCAACGTTTCGCTTGAGTTCATAGTTGCATCAGCATATATTTAACGTCAATAGTTTCTCTCGGTAATTTATGAAAAGTGTTTTGCTCAGTTTAAAGTTAATTAGCTTCATTTTCTTCCTGTTGTTTTCAATTAGCAGTTATGGCTTTGTGACTCCTTCATCACCTTTAAAGAAAAATGGGAATCTTTATGGAAAGGAAAAGTTTCAGCAAAAAAACAATCCTTCATCGAATCG
>JAQCDT010000138.1 GCA_027620575.1 Verrucomicrobiota bacterium | reverse complement strand
CCGAATTTGCGTGCATCAGGAGTGGATTTAGATTTGCGAAAAGATAAACCCTACTTGGGTTATGAAAATTATGATTTTGAAGTACCAATTGGTTTGAATGGAGATTGTTATGATCGCTATTTAATGCGTGCTGAAGAAATTAAACAAAGTGTGAATATTATTCGCCAAGTGATTGGTTCTTTTCCTGAAGGGCCTTATTATGCTGAAGATGCGAAAAAGATTTTTGCTCCACCTAAGGATAAAATTTTAACCAGCATGGAAGAGTTAATACAGAATTTCATGTTGGTCACTGAGGGACCGCAAATGCCGAAGGGCGAGGTTTATTTTGAAGCGGAAAATCCCAAGGGAGCCTTAGGTTTTTATGTTGTTTCTAAGGGTGGCGGTGTGCCGTATCGCCTGAAGATTCGAGGACCATCATTTTGTAATTTAAGTATTTTAAGTGAACTCTTACCTGGTCATTTCTTGACGGATATCACAGTGATTTTAGGCTCTTTAGACTTTGTTATGGGAGAGTGTGATCGATAATTTGCAATTTTTATGGATTTAAAACAATCAACATTAGATAAGATAGACCATTTAGTACCACGCTATCCAGATAAGCGAAGTGCGGCCCTTCCTTTGTGTCATTTAGTCCAAGAAGACTTGGGCTATTTATCCAATGAATCAATTGAATGGATTGCTCAACGTTTGGATCTTGAGCCAATTAATATTTCAGAGATCGTGACCTTTTATCCAATGTTTAAGACGGCCGCACCTGGTAAATATCAAGTTCGAGTGTGCCGTACATTATCCTGTGCTTTGGCGGGAGCTTATAAAACCTGTAAACAATTTGAAGAAGCTTTTGACTGTAAAGTGGGCTCAACCAGTGAAGATGGCTTAGTCAGTTTAGAGTATGTGGAGTGTCATGCCGATTGCGGACGTGCGCCAGTGGTCATGATAGGCGAAAAAGAATATACTGGTGTCAAAACCGATGAAGCGGCTGAGTTAATCGAAAAAATTAAAAGCGGTACAGTTGAGACTGAGTAAACGGGGATTGAATTATGGCAATTGAAGAAAAGAGATTGATTTTAAAATACGCAGACCAACCGGGCTATGCTAATGACATTGATTGTTATATTAAGCATGGCGGTTATGAAGATTTAAAGAAGGCATTCAAAATGAAGCCAGAAGATATTTGCCAAGAAGTCTTAGATTCTGGGGTGCGAGGTCGTGGGGGAGCTGGCTTTCCCGCTGGAATGAAATGGAAGTTTTTGGATCGTAAGTCGGGCAAGCCAATTTATTTGATTTGCAATGCCGATGAATCAGAGCCGGGTACGTTCAAGGATCGCCAAATCATTCATAAAGATCCGCATCAACTGATTGAGGGTATAATGTGTTCAGCTTATGCAATCCAAGCCAAGTTAGCCTTTATTTATATTCGGGGAGAGTTTTTTGAAGGGTATAAAATTTTGGAGCGTGCGATCGAGGAGGCCCGGGCCAAAAATTTCTTAGGAGACAAGATATTAGGTTCTGACTATTCCTGTGATATTATAGTACATCGTGGAGCGGGCGCTTATATTTGTGGAGAAGAAACAGGCTTAATCGAATCGCTCGAAGGTAAGCGTGCAAATCCTAGAATTAAACCACCTTATTTTCCTGCAGCACTAGGCTTATATCAATGTCCTACGATTGTTAATAATGTAGAAACACTGTGTGATGTAAAACACGTGATCAACATGGGTGGCAAAGAGTTTGCTAAGATAGGGACTCCAGGAAATACTGGCACACGTATTTGGTGTGTTTCGGGGCATGTTCAAAAACCAGGCTATTATGAATTTCCTTGTGCAGGCATCACTTTAGGTGAGCTGATTTATGATGTCTGTGGTGGTTTGTTGCCAGGAAGAACTTTAAAAGCAGTCATTCCGGGTGGTTCTTCATCTAAAATTCTTCGTGCAGACGAACGCTTTACCGGTAAGAAAAAAGATGGAACCGAATTTGATTGGGGAATTGAAGATATTCCAATGGATTTTGATAGTTTATCATTAGTTGGCTCAATGTCTGGATCGGGTGGTGTGATCATTATGGATGACAGTACAGATATGGTGGAAGCTTTGGCTAATATTAATTATTTTTATGCACATGAAAGTTGTGGGCAATGTACACCTTGTCGAGAAGGGGTGCCTTGGATGAAAAAAATCACGACTCGTATGTGTTCAGGTGGCGCTCGAGAAGAAGATGTGGATTTACTTAAGAGTGTGGCCGATCAAATAGCAGGACGAACAATTTGTGCATTTGGTGAAGCGGCATCTTGGCCAGTGCAAAGTTTTATCGCAAAATTCAAAGATGAGTTTGAGGCAAAAGCAAAAGAGCAAGCGATTTTAAGAAAGCAGGGAGAAGATACGGCAACAGAAACAAGCTTAATTTAATTTCTATTGGTATTATGTTAGAGGTCAAAGTTACAGATACGGTTACAATCAATGTGGATGGCGAACTCGCACAAGTTCCCAAAGGAGTGAATGTGATCGAAGCAATGCGTGTCGTGGGTAAGGAAAAAGAAATCCCGCACTATTGTTATCATCCAAAGCTTTCCGTAGTTGGAAACTGTCGTATGTGTTTAGTTGAGGTGGGCAACCCAATGAGGGACCGCCAGACAGGAGAAGCTATTCTAGACGAAAATGGTGAACCAAAAATTGGTTGGGCACCTAAGCCAGTCATCGCATGTGCAACAAATGTTGCTGAGGGAATGCATGTGCGCACCAATACACCCACTTTGGTGGATTGCCGAAATGGTGTGACTGAATTTTTATTGATTAATCATCCATTAGACTGCCCAATTTGCGATCAAGCGGGGGAATGTCGTTTGCAGGAATTTTCAGCAGAGCATGGACGTGGTTACAGTCGCTTTAAGGAAGAGAAAAACGTTAAACCAAAGCGGACTCGTCTAGGGCCAAGAGTCACATTAGATGATGAACGTTGTATTTTGTGCTCACGTTGTATTCGTTTTTCACAAGAAGTGGCTAAAGATGATGTTCTAGGGTTTGTTGATCGAGGTACCTACTCAACACTTACCTGTTATCCTGGTAAAGAATTGTCGAATAACTACTCTTTGAATACCGTGGATATTTGCCCGGTAGGTGCTTTAACTAGCACGGACTTTCGCTTTAAGATGCGCGTATGGTTTTTGAAACGCACACACAGTATTTGCACAGAAAGTAGTGTCGGGGCGAATACTGAAATTTGGAGTCGGGAAGGCAAAATTTACCGTATCACACCAAGAAGAAATGACGCAGTCAACGACACATGGATGACAGATTCAGGTAGAGGATTATTTAAAGAATACGAATCTGAAGACCGTTTAAAATCTTACTCGGTAGACCAAGTGGCAAAAAGTTTAGACGATGCGATTGCAGCAACTCGTGCACTTTTAGAAGGGGGTTCTGTAGGCGTTATCGGCTCAGCACAGAGTTCTCTAGAAGAGCAATATTTATTACAGAAAATTGTAAAACATACAGGTGCGTCTTATGAAATGATTCAGCATACGGGCGATGGTGATGGCTTATTGATGTCAGAAGATAGAACGCCAAATCTTCGTGGTGCTTTGGTTACAGGTTTAATTTCTGAGTTGCCTGAGACCCGACTCGGTCAACTGAAGGCGGCAATTGAAGATGGTCAAATTAAGACAT
>JAQCDT010000137.1 GCA_027620575.1 Verrucomicrobiota bacterium | reverse complement strand
AAGAATGCATCATCATTGGGCAAAACAATATTTAGTGATGTCTTTGTTAGACTGGACTTCTTTATTGATGAGAAGGGACCGATCTTATGTGAATTGAGTCCCTCGCCAAGAGGACATTGGTTTTGGTGGTTTCATCAGGCGCGCTATGGGAGTAAAAAGGATAAAAGTGTATGGAAACAGCATCCAGATAAATATCGAGTTCTGGATCGATTATGTATGGAATACAAATTAAATCCCTCCTGGTTAGTGTAAATGACAAAACAATACAACGATAAAAAATATACGATTGAGGAAACCCCTTTTGCATACTGCAAACGACATTGGAATAAGTATTATAAAAATAAAACCTACGATGGTGTAACGATTTCTAACTATATCAATAAATTAAAATGCAAACGACTAGCAAGTAAGATGGGAATCCGTGTCCCAAAATTATATTATACAGGAAATTACGATAGATGTCCCAAGGCTGTATTAGAGAGAAAGGATATAATCATTAAAAACCTATCTGGAGCAGGTAAGAGTTATAGTGAAAAGCTGAATAAAAGTGAGAATTGGAAGAATAGCGAAGTGATTATAGAGGAAAGAATCAAGCATTTTTGCAGACCACATATAAACAAGATACCATTTGACTACAAAGTTTATTTATTTAATGGAAAAGTGGCTTATGTTTTAGTGTATAATAGAAATTATCAAGAGGATCCAAGGAAGCCTTCATTTATGTTATTAGATAGAAATGGCAAAACACACAATAAGCGATTAGAATTATATGATCATCGCTTAATGAAAGATGAAAAAAAAGTCATTCCTTCTCTCTCCGTTTGGAATTCACTTATAGAAAGTGCAGAGAAAATTGGAAAAACTGTATTTAAAAATGTATTTGTTCGTCTAGATTTTTATATCGATGAAAAAGGCGTGGTATTCGGGGAATTAAGCCCGAATCCTTGTGGCAGTTTTGTGGTGCGATTCCATGAAAAAGACCAGCTTTTAAACAAACTTACTGAAGAGTTATTGGTGTAATTTAGTTAGTTAGTTAGCGATAGCAAGTTTTTCGCCCATTTTAATAAACTCATCCTTTTTGGGAATAAGTTTTTTAAGAACGTTGGGTTCAAAGAAGAGGCAGTGAGTCGATCCTCCGTAAGCGAAGTAGCCAAGCTCCTCACCTTTCTTTACCTTGTAGCCAGGTTTGATGCGTGGATGAATATTGCAACTGGATATCTCTACCATCCCTGTTGGCATAACGCAAACAGTTCCGAGGGGTTTGTGATCAGCTTTAATGTAAATAAGGGCACGGGTCTGAATATTAGTAAGAAATCCTTCTGAGCCATCCTGGATGGTAGGGTCTTCTCCGACATCTTCTGACTGCACGAAGTAATATCCTGGCTGCACAAATGCTTTTTCGATAGTGCCATCAATAGGCGAATGCCATCTGTGGTAGTTGAAAGGGTTGAGGAATGCCTGATAAACAGTTCCGCCGACATACTTATTGACGTAGTGTTCGTCTCCAGCCAGCATATCATGTAAGGAGTAAGGCTGTGACTTGAGCCAGAATTTAGCGAAACGTTTAACATTGTGACGTATGCGGTAAACAGTGCTATCGCAAGCGGACACAACGACTTTATTATCGTCTGGATCGCTTATAGGACGAACTCCCTTAACAAGTTTGCGCGTAAAGAAATCATTCCAGCTCTTAAATCCGAAATATTTGGCTTTGGGATCATGCTGATATTGGCTCATGTCTATTTTTTTGAGGGCAGCGGGACTGAACCATCCATTCTTACCCGTATTTAAGACGTATCTTGACTGTGGACTGTCTAAAAAGTCTTTATACACAGCAAGAACCTTCTTAAACATGTTATTGATACGCACTCTTCTGTATGCATCAAAGCCGTAAGGACTGCCTAATGTCCATAAAAGCAATGCAGAAATAGGAGTGCCTACAGTTAGTTTTTCATCAAATTCTGGTGCTTGAGAGAGAAGAGAATTAAGATGATCAAGTAAGGAGTCAACATCTTTGGGAGGACGGCCTTCGGCAAGTTGTTTATGTGTTAGTTTGGGAATGGAAGTAATCATGCGTTCCATATAAAGGCGTTCAACTGGGTCGTTGAGAAGCAATTGCTTAAATTCTTTAATGACAGGCTTCAAAGGCATAGATTTAGACCTGGTATTTTTACGTGTTTTAGAAAGCGTAGTCCACTTTGGATGAGTGCGACGGGTTTTTGTCATTATTAATAAGAGAGAAAAGAAATTGATTATAAATAAATCGTTAAAGATTAAATTATCCAACATCAGCTCATAATAGGTAGAGATTCATGAGCGAATTCATACTTAAAACGGGTGGAAGTTCAGTAATTTTAGGAAAGCATTATTTTAGAGGGCATTTCAATATCAAAACGGATGAACTTATAAAAGTAACACGAAAAGATGAGCGTCATGATGAGTTTAGGTGGTTAAGTAGAATAAGAGAAATTGATAATTACAAAAAGTATTATTCTATTCCGGATGAGTTGTCCTATATTCTGAGACCTTCGGATAGATTTTATGAACATGTTAAGAGAATAACACAGGGTCTCGGAATGACCATATTTCATAGTGATTTGGAATGTTGTTTTATTAATTATGCAGGGGATAAAGATGTGCAGGAAACGTTGTCAGACATGATAAATGGTTGTATTAATCATGCGTGGACGAATTACCGAGATATATATCATTGCGCTAAGCATGTCATGGAAGGTGTAATCTATCTGCACGAGAGAAAGTTGTGCCATTTGGATTTAAAGCCAGAAAATATTGTGATGAATACGAAAAGTAGGACATTCAAGCTAATTGATTTTGGATTTGCCGCAGCTGAACCTTTTACAGAATACGTAAAGAGTCCCAATGGAACACCTGGGTATTTCCCCAAAAACTTTAATTTTGATAAGCCTACGGAATGGCTACCTTTTACAAAGGCAAATGATATGGATATGGAGGATGATATGACGCCCATGCAGAAGAACTACAGTTTAGTTTATAAGATTGATAGCTTTTCATTGGGAAGGGTATTGTATTTTGTTAAGTATGTCTATGATACATATGGAATTCCGAGTTGTATTCCTTGGTGGACGAAGAAATCAAGAGATAAAGTGAATCAAATAATAGATATTTTGTTAGAAAATGATGTAAGGAAACGGAAAACAATAAAGCAGTGTTATCAGTTAGTTATTGAAGAAAACTGAGTATATGTAAATAGCCTGATTGAATAGATATTGAGTAAAATCGTTAAAGTGAATTTCAAAATCGTCTTTTATGAAATTTTTTGTTGTTGAATCCAATAATTTATTGCATTCAAGCATAGAAACAATAAATGTCTGGCAATTATTCGTGTAAAAATTGTTCCAATTGAAGAAATTCATTGTTCCCATGGTATCTTTGGTGTTGTTTAGCATGCTGTTTATAGTTATTTGACTTTCCGGATCAATTGGAACCTCAAGAAGTTTGTTTGAGTGAGATACAGAGTAGTTTTGAGTAATCGATATCTTACTTCCTTTATCAATATAGATGTGATGATCGTATTTTTTATTGGATTTAACATGAATAATTAATCCAGTATGATACATTTTAAGCAGGTTGGAAAAGTTGTGGGGAGAGAATTTGGGGAGTTCAGCAATCATAATGAGAATAATAGTG
>JAQCDT010000136.1 GCA_027620575.1 Verrucomicrobiota bacterium | reverse complement strand
CTAATTGGCTTAAACACACTTTATAAAATAACTTTTTGGACTTAAGATTATTCATCGGATCACTTCCGGGGTATTGGTTACTTTTCGAAGCCGTTAAACTTGCCTTATTGAAAAGCAAGTCACCTATCTGGCTTGGCTTATATTCCACTCCCAAAGCTCTAGTTATAATAACTCTAGTGGCTCTAAGTTGGTTCTCATTTCGATTTCTCGCTCCTTGGATAAGAAACTGGATTTGTAGTTTTTCAAATAAATTAGATTTAGAAGTAATCTCTCCAATAAAGATCTTTATTATTATTTCTCTATTAAGCAGATTATTGCTAATTTATACCCCTTGCCAAGTGGGTGAAGATATTGTGCCACAAGTTTTGAGTGCAATGCAATGGGCTGAAGGTATATCACACTCTCCAAGCACACTTATAACTCCCGAACCGACTGACCTATCAACCAATCGTTCAAGCTGGACCATAAGACCTCCCGGAGCATCTTGGGTTCCTGTGCCTGGAATGATCCTTGGTTTATCAGTTGGCCACTCTATCCTAATTGCTCTCTTTTTTTTAGGGTTATGTTCGGGAATCGGTTGGCTAAAATTAGCTCGGAGTTTTTCCTTACCTTTTTCGATTCAACAATTTTTGGCATTTTTCATTGCACTTGTTGTAACTTTAAAGTCTACCCACTTTTATTCAGCTAATGTACTGACTGCGGCAACCTTTCCTTGGCTATTGATTTGGTCTCTCGTTATTTCCAGAAAATGGTCTATCGTGAACTATAATCACAAAAGAGATTACACAAGCTTTCTGTTTTTCTTTATCCTTGGAACCCATGCGTTTATTAAGCTTTCTTCCTTAGTGACCGTTTCTGCAATTGCTGCACTCCCATTCATATCTCATATTTTAAAAAATAGAGGATTAAATTCCTTTATATTTATAAGAGGAATCAGCGGAATTGTCCTTTTTTTGGCTTCATATTTAATGTTAAGCAAAATCAATCAATTTCACTCCGGAATAACTTCCAATGAGCTTTATGCCCTTCAAGATTATAACCTTCAAAATGAGTTATGGGGCAATAACTTCACTGAAAGTACTCGTGGGCCAATGTTGTTTACAAGCTTAATTGGAGCTGTTGGTTATGCTTCACCTGTTCAAGGTTTTATTCACAACTTTCGTGATTTTTTACTACACTTTGAAACTTACACTGAACTACTCGATCGTCATCAGATAAACAATAGAATTCTAGCATGTTGCATAGCTTCAATTCCATTATCGATAGCTCTATTCAGTGCCTTATGGAAATTGCGTAAAAATTTAGAATTTGAAAAATTATTACTCTATTTTTCTCTATTCACGATCCCCTTTCTAGGGTTTGGAATCATTTCTTATCTTCACGGATTTAATTATGTAATATACAGTGGCTACACCAGTGAATACTCTCTGATTTTTGTTCTTTTTGCATTCTCTTTTGTGGTCCTTCATCAAAGCAGAGAAACTAGCAAAAAACTACATAAGACCCTCGCCGCTTTATTTATCGCGCTGCCATTGACTCAACAAATAAATCTTTTCACAGGAGGTTTCTTTCAATCATTAAATCCACAAAATCCCTCTGCTTATGAAGAGAAACAAAACCTGGGACAAAGTAATCTCTCTCAATCTTTTAAGTTAATAACTGAAGATTCAAAATCAGCCAAAAATATATGCTTATTTCTTTGTACAGGGAACCATGGTGATAATATCCTAAGGATACCTATGCGCAGTTTATCTATTCATTTTGTAAAAAATAATTTAGAAAAGCACTTCCCTAAGCTAAGTTCTAATTCCGCTTTATCGGTTTATTGCATAATGGAAGCATCCATATCGGAGGATCAAGATTTCATAGAATCATTAAAAAATAAGTTTTCTAAAAAAGCGGTGTACACAAAAATCGATAAATTTACACTCAAAGTTGAACTACCAGCACAATCAACATAGTGAAACCTGACTTACTAAAAGCTCAAAACCCGAACTTATCAGTTATTATACCCTGCCTTAACGAGGAAGATACTCTTGAAGTCTGCTTGGACAAATTAAAAACCGTCGCAAAAAATGAAGATTTTTCTGTTGAGGTAATTGTAGCAGATAATGGAAGCAAAGATTCATCGGTTCAAATTGCAAAAAGGGCCGGTGCTCGCGTGGTCAATGTCGAAACGAAAGGATACGGTGCAGCTCTGATAGGCGGAATCAGTGAAGCGAAGGCACCTTTTATTCTGATGGCGGATGCCGATGATAGTTATGATTTTCTCGAAACGCCAAAGTTTTTTCAAAAACTCCAAGAGGGTTATGATCTTGTGCAAGGCTGTCGTTTACCCAAAGGGGGAGGCAAAATCGAAAAAAATGCCATGCCTTGGTCTCACCGATATATTGGTAACCCTTTTTTTACGAGTTTGGTTAGGAGTTGGTTTAAATCGCCTGTGAATGATGTCTATTGTGGAATGCGTGCTTTTACTAAAGAGTTTTACATTGGTCTTAAGATGAAATGTACAGGCATGGAATTTGCGACTGAAATGATAATTAAAGCCGCTCATTCAAATTCGAAAACTGTTCAAGTGCCAATCACTTTGTATAAAGACGGCAGGATTCAACACCCACCACACCTTAGAACAATCCGGGACGGTTGGAAAACACTTTGCTTTTTTCTTATTTGTGCACCATCAAAATTATTTCTTGTTCCTGGTAGTATCATGATGACTCTAGGCCTACTTATTAGTTGTGTCGGTTATACCGATTTTTCATTAAATCATATTACTTTTGGAGGGCATACAATGCTTGGGGCTTCCCTGCTTATAATGAGTGGGTTTCAGGCAGTTCTAATGAGCTTTTTGTGTAATAATTTATCCTTGAAATTGGGCCTCACTGCAAGTCATGAAGAAAATCTCTTTCAACATTTAATCTCCAAAAATGGTTTAAAAATGAGCCTTATTTTTTTTGTCTTAGGGATAAGTTTATGGACCAATGTATTTCTCGAGTGGAAACAATTATACTTTGGTGCCTTAGACTACGCATCTACATTAAAAATAGTAATTCCTGGAGCGACCTTAATTTCACTATCATTTGAAACTATAATTTTTATTTTATTTAATTCGTGGATCAAAATCGAGATTCATCAATAGTGCCAGAAGTCCAAGAAAAAGCTGCATTTGATTATGTTAGTTCAGATTACGAAGAACTTCTTTCCAAAGGACTTTCACTCTCTGGTGAAACCTCAGATTATTTTGCAAAGAGAAGAGTTAACCATTGTAAAACTGAGTCTAGGAAACTTGGAATCAAAACCAACTGTATCATGGATTATGGATGTGGTATCGGTGGCAGTATCAATCATTTATTTGATGCATTCACACCCAAGCAACTGATTGCTGCTGATGTTTCTACAAAATCTCTAAAACTTGTTGAAGACAACTTTAGTAATCCAAAATTAAAAACATTAAAAATTCCCAAAATTAGTAATAACTTGTGCGATTTGTGTTATTGTAACGGTGTATTTCATCATATTCCACCCGATGAAAGATCCGATGCGGTTCAATATATATACAATTCTTTAGTAACTGGAGGGTTTCTCTTTCTTTGGGAAAATAATCCGTGGAACCCAGCAACTCATTGGGTCATGAGTAAGATTCCCTTTGATCAAGACGCCCAAAAAATATTCCCACATAAAGCTTCCCATCTTCTTGAAACCGAAGGATTCAAAATCCGTATTGTTAAC
>JAQCDT010000135.1 GCA_027620575.1 Verrucomicrobiota bacterium | reverse complement strand
AGAATTGGCTGCTTCAGGAATCAAACTCACCTTTAATTTATGATTTCGAACAGAACGAGCCGTTGCCTTTCCGACTGCTGCGATTTTAGTTAATCCAATTGATCGGATATCTTCATAGGCTTTGTCTAATAAATCAAAAAACAAATCGACCCCATTTGAACTAGTAAAAACAATCCACTCATAGGAAGTGATATCCGTAAAGACATTGGTGATTATATCTCGATTATAATCTTCTTTAATTTCAATAAAGGGTACTTCAAGGACCTCTGCACCATAATTTTCTAAAAGTTGAGATAATTCACCTGCTTGTTTTCTTGGTCGTGGAACGAGTATTTTTTTTCCAAAAAGAGGCTTCTCTTCAAACCAATTATATTGACTGCGAGAATTAACTACATCCCCAACAAAAACAATCGCTGGAGCCTTAATAGACATGGATTCGGAATCCGCAATAATTTCACTCAGCGTACTGAAACAACTTCTCTGTTTTACATAAGTACCATTTTCAATAATCGCCACAGGTGTATCCTTATTAAGTCCTCCTTCTAATAACTCTCCGACAATACGCTTCAGTTGACCGATCCCCATATAAATACAAAGGGTAGCATTGGACTTTGCATATTCCTTAAAATCTAGATTTAAAGCGGTTTTTTCAGGGTTTTCGTGGCCAGTTAAAAAGATAATTGAAGAACTGATATTTCTTTGAGAAATCGGTATGCCTGCATACGCAGCACAGGCGATGGCTGCAGTAATACCCGGAACTATTTCATAATGGATTCCCGCATTATCCAACGTATCAACTTCTTCACCTGCTCGACCAAAAACCAAAGGATCACCACCTTTTAAGCGAACAATAGACACATCATTTTGAGCTTCTTTAACTAAAAGTGCATTAATCTCTTCTTGTGGAATCGAATGCTGTCCAGAACTCTTTCCCACGAAAATAGAGCGTGCTTCAGGCTTCAGCCAATCCAATATTCTCTGATTCACTAAGTTGTCATAAATGACTACATCTGCCTGCTCTAAAATTGATTTCGCTTTAATCGAAAGTAAGCCCGGGTCACCTGGTCCAGCTCCAACTAAATACACAACTCCTTTTTGTACTCTATAAGTCATTTATTGATTTCCGTCTTTATTTGCTTCATCAACGAAATAGCTGATTCTAATTTTCCTGAAAGGCTTGTCTCTTTAATTTCAAAACTACGGTAAGCAATCATAGGATGATAAATATGCAAATGATTACCGTCAAAATAAACGCCTGCTGGACTTTGACAGCCACCGTCTAAAACTTTCAAACAGGCTTTCTCGATACTCACTGCTTCATAGCTAGTCTGACAAAATAGCGATTGAAAATCAATTGTGCTATCCACACGACCAACGATGGCAATCGCACCTTGTCCTGCAGCAGGGACCATTATCTCATGTTCTAGGTTCGTGAAAACTAAATCTTTATATTCGCTTATGTTAAGACGATCCAATCCCGCCTCAGCTAGAATAGTGGCATCGGCTTCGTCATTGCAGATCTTATTCAAACGAGTCTCAACATTACCACGAATTAATTGAAACTGAGCCTTTGGAAATATCGAACTCAATTGGTGTCTTCTTCGGGGACTACTGGTCGCAATCGTCTCAATTGAATGCCAATCCTTTTTCGAGATTAAAATATCCGTTACTGAATCTCGAGGCAAATAACCGATTATCTGTAAAGAAGCGGGGAGTTCCACGGGTAAATCTTTCGCCGAATGCACAGCGATTTCAGCATCACCCTCCAAAAGTGCTGCATCCAACTCTTTGGTAAAAAGACCAATGCCTCCTTGCTTTTCTAATGAATAATCTAAACGGCTATCAATCTCAGTGGATACGGGATATAACTCAAACGTATGTTCGCTCAATCGAGCGCTTAACCAATCACAGACCATTTCGGTCTGCTTGAGAGCCAAAGGCGATTTTCTTGTAGCGACTTTTATTATCATGTAATGAGATGATTTAGAATAGCTTAAACTATGGCTATAAAAAAAATTGCCTCAAGGTTTGAGGCAATTTGAAAATTTTAATGAGTGCGAAATAGCCTTAATTATAGGATGCTTGTGCTCCTTTAATATTACGCTTTTTCACCCAAGGCATTAATGCTCTTAAGCGAGTACCCACTTTTTCGATAGGGTGGTTCTCACCATCTGATTGGAATTTTATATATTTAGGTGATCCTGCTTGGTATTCTTTAACCCATTGTTTTGTGAATTTACCTGATTGAATATCCTTTAGAATAGCTTTCATTGCTTTCTTAGAACTAGCGTTGATCACTCTAGGGCCACTTACATAATCACCCCATTCGGCAGTTTCTGAAACCGAAAAACGCATACCTGATACGCCTGATTCCACCATAAGATCAACAATTAGCTTTAATTCATGTAAGCATTCAAAGTAGGCCATTTCAGGTTGATAGCCCGCTTCGACTAATGTCTCAAATCCTGCTTGTACTAGGGCACTTGCACCACCGCAAAGAACTGCTTGTTCACCAAATAAATCGGTTTCACATTCTTCTTTAAAAGTTGTTTGTAAAACGCCTGCACGGGTTCCTCCAACACCTTTAGCCCATGCCAGAGCAACATCTTTAGCTTTTTTCGAAGATCCTTTAAGCACCGCGATAAGAGCAGGGACTCCTTTACCTTCGACGAATTGGCTACGCACCACGTGACCCGGTCCTTTAGGAGCAACCATAATCACATCTACGCCCTTAGGTGGAGTGATTAAATTAAAGTGAATGGCTAAACCATGAGTGAAGGCTAATGTCTTACCTTTAGTTAGATTCGGAAGGATGTCATTTTCATAGACTTCTGCCTGTTTCATATCAGGAACAGCGATCATGATAACATCGGCTAATTTCACTGCTTCTGCAGTGTCATAAACCTTAAAGCCCTGTTTTTTCGCCACAGCTACTGATTTACTCTTTGGATACAATCCAATGATCACATTCAATTTGCTGTCTTTTAAGTTCTGCGCATGAGCATGCCCTTGAGAACCGTATCCAATGATTGCGAGTGTTTTATTTTTTAAAATGCTTAATTTTGCATCTTTATTGGTATAAACTTTAGCCGGCATAGTTTGATAAGTTGTAATTAATGATTAAAAAGAAAGAAAATAAAGGGTATTGAATTAGCCTCGCTTCAAAGCAACAGCGCCTGTACGAGCCAACTCAATGATTTCGTAAGGTGCCACTAGATTTAAAAAGGCTTTTATTTTATTTGGGTTACCAGTCATTTCGATATTAACAGACTGGGGTGCAACATCGATAATTTTTGCACGAAAAATATCACAGATTTGAACAATTTCTGTTCGTTGACCTGGGTCAAATTTGATCTTAAGCATCAACAATTCTCTTTCTGTCGCTTGTCCTTTTGAGAATTCTGTCACCTCCAACACATTCACCAATTTTGATACCTGCTTGATCGCCTGATCTAAAGCACTGCTATCTCCAAGGATAGTTGCTGTGATTCGAGAAAAATCGGTATCGGGAACTGGGCCCACATTTAAAGTTTCAATATTAAATCCACGACCGCTGAACATTCCGGCGATACGAGCAAGAACACCAAATTTATTCTCTACTAAAATGGAAATAATATGACGCATGTGTAACTTTTAAAATTGATAATAAAATGGTGGACGGAGAGGGACTCGAACCCACGACCTACTGGGTGTAAACCAGTTGCTCTAACCAACTGAGCTACCCGTCCGATAAATTAAAGAACTTAGAAGTTGATAGTGAGTAAAAAAGGA
>JAQCDT010000134.1 GCA_027620575.1 Verrucomicrobiota bacterium | reverse complement strand
AAAAAGAATAAAACCTACAATACTTTTATGACAGACGAATTCGAAGGTATTTTATTGGTCGATAAACCTCAGGGTTTCACTTCGCATGATGTGGTGGCTAAGTGTCGAAAAATTTTTCAAATTAAGAAAGTGGGTCATGCGGGTACTTTAGACCCTATGGCGACAGGCTTGTTGGTCATCTTAATTGGGAAAGCAACTAAAGTTTCTCAATATTTGATGAGCTTAGATAAGC
This sequence comes from Verrucomicrobiota bacterium, assembly GCA_027620575.1. Lineage (GTDB taxonomy): Bacteria > Verrucomicrobiota > Verrucomicrobiia > Opitutales > Coraliomargaritaceae. The sequence continues at coordinate 3,565 of JAQCDT010000134.1, read as the reverse complement.
AATATACTGGAACGGTTTATTTTGGTAAAGAAACCGATTCACAAGATGCAGATGGTGAAATAATCAAGGAGCTACCAGTACCCGAATTGGATGAAGCTTTATTGAAAACAAAGATGGCGGAATTTATTGGCGACCAATACCAAATTCCGCCGATGTTTTCAGCAAAGAAAGTCGGTGGTAAAAAACTATACCAACTTGCTAGAGCAGGGAAACAGGTGGAGCGAGAGCCACGGGTGATTCGTATTGGTCGGTTTGATTTATTGCATTTAGAGAGTCCTAAAATGGAGTTTATTGTTGATTCGAGTAAAGGTGCATACATACGAACGATCGCTCACGATCTTGGAGAAAAATTGGGATGTGGTGGACATTTGTGTGTTTTAAGACGGACTAAGGTGGGCTCGTTTCTTATTGAAAATGCAGAAACTTTGGAAAACTTAGAAAAGTACACGAAATCAAAGTTAAAATCTAAGCTCTTACCGATTAAGGAATATATTCCGAGCCATGCATTTTAATTTATGGATTGTCTTAGGAGGGTTCACTAATAATTTTATTTTATGAATATACCACTGCAGGTATCGGATTTTAATGCCTTAAAAAAGTGTGATAAACCCATACATTTGGCGATCGGTGTGTTTGATGGGGTGCATTTGGGGCACTTGGCAGTGATTGAACCCGCAGTTGCTTCGGCAAAGGATAATTCGGGTATCAGCGCTGCATTAACTTTTGATCCTCATCCAAGTCGATTATTCAAAGGAGACGAAGGTACGGACTTAATTATGTCTCTGAAGACGAAGGTCGCTCGTTTACATGGAGTTGGAGTGGATGTTGTGATTGCTAAGACTTTTGATCAAGCATTTGCTTCGATTTCTGCGAATGCATTTCTTTCTTATTTGTTGGAACAATTGCCCATGCTCAAGTCTGTTTACGTTGGGAAAAATTTTCGTTTTGGGCAAGGGCGTGTCGGTGATATTGTAACATTAATTGAATCAGGCTCAGCTTTGGGAATTGATGTTTGGAGTATCGATCGAATTAAGCAAAATGGCTTGCCTATTAGTAGTACTCGGATCAGAGAAGCTCTACGGGCAGGGCAAGTGAATCTAGTGAATAGTTTACTAGGCTATCGCTATATTTCTGAGGGAACGGTGATTAAAGGTGCTCAACTTGGCACAAAGATTGGATTCCCTACCATGAATTTGTTATGGTCTCCAGAATGCAAACCTCGCTATGGAGTCTACGCAGTTCGTTTTTTAATTGATGGGTCTGGACAGTGGAAAAAAGGAATCGCTAATTTTGGAGTAAGACCAACCGTAACCGATGGAGGTGCGAACGAACCTTTACTGGAGGTGCATTCTTTGGAGGATTGTAAATGTGAATTAGATGAGCGTATTCAAGTTGAGTGGGTAGCATTTATTCGGGATGAAAAGCAGTTCGATTCTGTGGATGCATTGAAGGATCAAATTGCCCAAGATTGTCAATCAGTCAAAAATTTGTTGTTCAATGGATGAGCGAATAATTGAGTATTTTGTTACGGATGACGTTGGTGAGGTGCGAGCGGATAAATTATTTGCTTCAGTCATTGAAGATGTCAGTCGTGCTCGATTGCAGAAAGCTTTTGATTCAGGTCGAGTCAGTTTTGAAGGCGAGGTTATTGATAAGCGTTATAAGATTCGTCATAGTGGTTGGTTGCGAGCGACTTTGGAAACAGTATCTATTGATCAGGTGCCACAGGGTAAATCTATTCCTTTAGATGTGGTTTATGAAGACGATGCAATCATCGTTATCAATAAATCTTCGGGAATGGTGACTCATCCTGGCAATGGAACGGGCGAGGATACTTTAGTTCATGCCTTGTTGTATCATTGTAAAGATGCTTTAAGTACAGTTGGGATGCCAGAGCGACCAGGGATAGTTCATCGTTTAGACAAAGAAACAAGTGGTTTGATTGTTGTAGCAAAAACAGATTTAGCCCATCATGCACTAGCCAAAGATTTTAGTGAGCGTACTATAAAGAAGCGTTATTTGGCTCTTGTATCAGGCGTTCCTAAAGTGCGATCCGGAACTTGCATGGAGAGCATTGGCCGTCACCCTACATATCGCACTAAAATGTCTGTTCAGTCAAAAGGCCGTGAGGCACATACGGATTGGAAGGTATTGGAAACATTTTGGGAAAAAGCCTCATTAGTTGAGTGTGCTATTCATACTGGACGCACACACCAAATTCGTGTGCATATGCAGAATTTAGGATTTCCTTTGTTGGGAGATCAACTTTATGGCTTTCGTTACAATCGCTTTAAAGATGTGTCGATTGATCGAATTTTCCTTCATGCCACATATTTATCATTCACTCATCCCGCATCAGGAAAAAGTTTAGAATTTTCTCAACCTCTGCCGAAAGATTTCTCGGACCTTATGGCTGTGCTTAAAGAAAAATTTTCGAGTGAAAGAGGCACTAGTGAATAGTGCTGGGTCTAGTTTAGCTTAAAGTCCAAGCATCTCTTTCAGTATGCCCATTTTTAAACTGCATTTAGAATGTTCAACATACTCGATATCGAAATATTTCATAAAACAGGCAATAGTGATGAATGCTGCTGGAATGATATCTGCTCGTTTTGCGGGTATATTTAATTCATTAATACGCCTTTGGAGTGGTAAATGAGCAGAGGCTAAGGCGAGTTCTTGGATAGCATTTAAAGCGAGGGATGATTTTGGCTTTAGGAGATGCGTAAGAATATGAAAGGCTCCGCCGCTTCCTAAAAGCGGGCATTTTGAAGAAAGTATAATGGTGTTTTTTGTCAGTATATTTTTTACGTGATCTTCAATTGATTGTATCACATCTTCTGAAATTGCTTGGGTGGGGTCTTTTATAAACTGTTCAGTGAGTCGAACCGCACCAAGCGGTAAAGAAAGTGCTCTTTCTACGGAATTATTATTGAGATGAATCCATTCCAAGCTGCCTCCCCCTAAATCGATCGAATTCAGTGTTTGTATTTGTTGGTAGTGGGTATCCATTCGTATGGCTTGACCAATGTAATAAGCTTCCGATTCTCCACTGAGGATTTCCAGTTGAACGCCCGTTTTGCTTTTGATTATCTCCAACAAGTGATTTTGGTTTTTTGCTTCACGAACGGCACTGGTAGCAACAATTCGTATAGGGTCTATTTGGTGTTGATTTTTGATTTCAATTAAAGATGCGATGGCATCACTGGCTTGTTCAATGGCTCTATCTTCAAGGCTTGGCGAGCTATGACTGATGCCTGCTCCAATCCGTACTTCATCGGTTCTTTCGTAAAGAATATTGAGTGTATTTTCAGGCGTTTTTTCAGCAAGAATGAATTTGATAGAGTTAGTTCCTAAATCAATAACTGCGGCTGATTGTGATTGAATCATAATTTTTAAAGATGGCGTGTTTTCACTAAATGAAAAAATTCAGTGAAAAGCAATTAGGGTTTGGTGTTGATTTTAATTTTTTTTCAGCGAAATATCATCGGTATGTTTTACGATGAAGTTAAAGTGAGTATAAAAGCAGGCGACGGCGGTGATGGTTGCTTTAGTTTTTTCAATAACA
>JAQCDT010000133.1 GCA_027620575.1 Verrucomicrobiota bacterium | reverse complement strand
ATGATTTATAATTTTTTCTTTCAAGTAATTTACAGAGAGATAAAAGTTCATAAAGCCTGCTTTGATACAATTTTTTAAAATAATTTCTAGAATAGGTATACCATTAACATTAAGCATTGGCTTAGGGCAGTTTTGGGTTAGAGAACCCAGCCTTTCACCTTTCCCTCCAGCCATAATAACTACAGGGTTAGAGAAATGATTTCTTTTAAATAAATCCTCAAGTGTAAAGATATCTATAACCTTACGGTTGCCATCTATTACAGGAATATGCTTAATAAATTTTTCTCTCATTAATGAGATTGCGTCATTACGGCAAAAATCTTCTCCCAAGACTATCGGATCGCTAGTCATAAAAGATGAAGTTTCAACATCAAAAGAATAACCATTCATTAAAGCACGCCTAACATCGCCGTCAGTCACAATGCCAAGTAACTTCAAATTTTCATCTACAACTATTGCTACTTGAAGCGAACCTTTATCAATCGTTGAAATCACATCTCTCATGGTTGATTTAGGTGCGACAAGAAAAGGTGTTATATCCATATAAAATTAGGAGATAGTTTCGGTTACACAATACTTATCAAAACCTAAGTACATATAATGATTTTAATGCTAATTTGATGAAACTCTAAAAAGTTTGCAATTATGTGAATCAACTAATTAGCCATACTCCTGAAGCGAATGTTAGAATGAATAAGCTCTTCATATGTACCTGATGAGTGAATTTTACCCCCATCAAGAAAGATTATCTTGTCACAATCTTTAACTGTGCTTAAACGATGTGCAACTATAATTAAAGTCATTTCACTAGAAAGCAGATTGATTGCATCCATAACATGTCTTTCTGTTTCATTGTCTAGAGCACTTGTTGCCTCATCAAATATGAGCACTGATGGATTATTGTAAAGTGCCCTGGCAATTCCAATCCTTTGCCTCTGCCCTCCCGAAAACCTAACTCCCCGCTCTCCCACTTTTGTTTTATACCCAAGAGGGAGATTATTGATAATATGCTCATGAATCTGTGCCTCTTGAGCCACCTTTATAACGCGGTCTGTATCGATCAATTCTCGAGGAACACCAATTGCTATATTTTCAGCAATGGTCGAGTCAGTTAGAACAATTTCCTGAGGAACATAGCCCAGGAGTCTCTGCCAAGAACCTTTATTCACTGAATTGATTCTTGTATCACCCACTTGGAGGAACCCTTGTTCTGGTTCAAGCAGACCAAGGATTATATCAAGAAGGGTTGTTTTGCCTGCCCCCGTACTCCCAACTATTCCAATACATTCGCCACGAGCGATCTCAAAATCTACAAATGACAAGCTAGCTATGGAAGCACCTGGGTAAGTATAGGAGACATTTTTTATATAAAGTCCTTTTTCAAAAACGAGCTCATCTGGGTTATAGTCTACAAAACCCAAATTATCTTGAGACACTGTTAAATCTTTGTGCAGATTATCCACCGTGGCTCTTCCATGTTGGATACTAGTAACACCATTGAAGATAACCTGTAACGATGGTTGCATACGATATGCTGCAAAAACATATACACCGACAACTGGTAATATATGCCCAAGGGAATTGCTCTCAATTCCTCCGAAGCTGATAATCAAACAGACTAAAATAACAATTACCCCGCCAAAAGCCAAAGTTTCGATGATGTATTTAGGGGCAGTGCTTAATGAAACATGTGTAGCTACACTTGAAGAAAACTTTTGCGAAAAGTTTCTAAATCCTTCTAAAAAGCTTTTTTCGCACCGCATGAACTTTATCATTTTTATTGAGCTGAAAACCTCACTTGTCTTGATAAAACGAAGTTTATTGGAATCCACTAATGTTTCACCCAATTCACCAATTTTACTTTTAATGGCAACAAAGTAGATCGAGTAAAGTAAACAAAGAATACCTCCTGTAACTAGTGCGACCCAAGGATTCACCACGATAAGAAAGGTGATAATAGCCAAAAAAGTGAAGCTATTAGCTATCATCGCGAAAGTAGGACGAAGGATTCCTGCAACCAGATGGTCCACTTCAGAAAGCACTGTCTTGGATAAATCTCCACTATGCCGATCCAAAAAATATACATAAGGTTGGCGGAGATAAACTTCCAGAAGTCGGCAACTTATACTATGCCTTCTCATTTCTGTGTAGCGATTTAAAATAAATAGAACACATACCTTGTATGAAGCGGAAAGTAAAATTACTAAAAAGGATAGAACACCAACGAATATAAAAAAATCGTCCACGCTCTCTACTCCTAAGGAATGCGATACTTGATAGATCGAGGAAATGATCGGGGAAGAGTTGATCAAGTCAGGATTTCCCAATACGGCCAAAAATGGCATAACGGATGCAACGCTAAATACCTCTAGCAAAGACAGAAATATATTTAAGCAACAAACTACCAACCCGGTTTTTTTTTCTTTATCGGAGAGAAGAGAAAAGATTTTTTTTAATGTTAGAAATGCTTGCATTAGAGTTTATATCACAATCAGGTAATTAAGAGTTTAAAACTTCAAAGTAATGATTGGAAATATTTTGTAGATTTAATTTGTTTTTGACTGCAAGGAAGCTATTTCTCTGAAATTTCTCCAGAAGCGACCGATCGTGCTTCAACTTAAGTATCATATCCGACAGAGACTTGGAGCAATCAGGGGAGACCAATACTCCGCTGTCATTTTCCTCCAGCATCAAAGCTGTTTCGCTTTCTGGACTCACACAGGCAATTACAGGAACTCCAGCAGACATTAGACCTATTGTTTTAGAGGGGACTGATAAACCGGTTTGGTTTTCATTCAAACCAACTAAGCCACAGTCAAAGGAATCAAGTAAGCTACCTAAATGCCTTCTCTCCACATAACTCTGAAAAAGGCAGTTAGTTAAATTATTTTTTTCACAATAAGACTGAGCCCACTTTTTTTTGGCACCCTCACCCACAAAAATAAAATTGATATCATTGTGGTCATTAAGAATTTCTGCTGCATGAATAAATGTCTCAATGGGATGAAACTTGGCTAGGTTCCCAGAATAACCCACAACAAAGTTATCTGTTGTTATATTCCATAGATTGCGAAAATAGTTTTCAGGAAGGTTTTTTTTGCGAATATTTTCTGTATCACACCAGATCGGAACAAATTGTGGTTTGCTTTTCCAATTAATGGGGCGTTTTGAAACCATTTGGTGCATACAGCGACCGATAGTAATAACACTATGAGCATTGGCATATACCTTGTTGTTCAGGTTATCTAAAAACCTGTACAAAAAACTACTCGATGATAATACTTTATTTTGTGATAGAGTTTCTGGATATAAATCGAAGAGTGTAATGGTATACCTAAACCTTTTTATCGGGTATAAAATATAAAACAAAAGCGGCAGGAAAAAGGGATCAGTAAAAACATTTATTCTAGATTCCCTAGGGAGAAATAATGCTTTTAAAAAGAGCGATGTGGAATAGGTGATTTGATTCATCATTTTTCCAAAAATCGATATTTTGGGAAAGGTAGTGGAGCAAAGCCTGACCACTCTCACCCCCTCGTAATGAAGAACTTTTGGTACCTTACTCGATTTTTTTATGGTCGGTTGAGCACAATGTACCTCAATATCGTAGGCATTTGATAATCTCAGAAAGAGTTCCGTTACTACCTGCCCCGTCGAAATCAGTTCAGGGTAGAAAAACTGACACCATACATATATCTTTGGTTTATTTATCAAAAAAGTAGAAAACAGGGGAAACGACAACCCACAAAAAAAGATTATTGAAGCAAGTAATCTTGCTTGCGTAACCGAGCGGCCAGGTTG
>JAQCDT010000132.1 GCA_027620575.1 Verrucomicrobiota bacterium | reverse complement strand
AAAGCGAATGCTCAAATTGTCAGTAAAAATTTTTACGATTTGATTGGAAAAAAATAAAAAATCATTTATATATAATACAATGAATTTTTTAATTTTGATCATAATTCCAATCGTAGTCGGACTCTATGCACAAATGCGCATCAAGAGTGCTTATAATAAAAATATAAAGCGCCAATCTCGAGGAAGAATCACAGGTAGAGAGGCCGCCCAAGCGGTTATGCAAAGTGCAGGAATCAATGATGTAGAGATAGTTGAGTGTCGTGGTGAATTAACTGACCACTATGATCCTACACACAAAAGACTCGCACTCAGTGCCGCAAACTATCGTGGCTCTAGTCTTGCCGCCCTAGGTGTCGCTGCACACGAAGCAGGACACGCCATTCAACACAAACAAGAATATGCACCACTCAATTTAAGAATGGCACTTGTACCAGTGACCAATTTTGCTTCTCAATTATTACCCATGGTGATGTTTGGAGGATTTTTCTTTGGCCTTGGCCCTATGTTGATCAATCTTGGAATCTTTATCTATTTAGTGTTAACCGTCTTTCAACTCATCACCCTACCAGTTGAGTTCGATGCAAGTGTACGTGCAAAGAAACAGCTCGTAGGACTCGGCATCATAGAGCAGGATGAAATCAAAGGCGTAAACGAAACCCTAGACGCTGCTGCATTTACCTATGTCGCTGCCTTTATCTCAAGTCTTGGTTGGCTACTCTATATGCTCGCACAAAGACGATAGTTTTTTCTCTCACCTCCATCAGTCATATAAACCCCAAAAATTATTGATACAGTGATTCTTCCAACTTTATCGAAAGGTGAACCTTATAAAATATAGTCCATTAAACACCTCAGAAACAGCAAAAAATATACTTTTCTGTTTGGTCGCCTGTTTGCTTTTTTCAAGCACTGCTCAGGCCATTATACTGTATAGCGGAGACAATGATGCGAATTTAACCGCCCCAGATACCGCTCGTGAAGCTGCTTTTAATTCTGTTGCCAAAATCACCAATGCCAATGGGACTGGGATCGTTGGCTCAGCCACCCATGTCAAAGACAAATACATGCTCACTGCAGAACATGTTATTTACAAAGATGTGACACCTAGACGTACCCATGTTACTTTTGACGGCATTACCTATTGGGCGATTGATCTCAATTTCTTACCCATTCAAATTGGGACAGCCGACTTAGTACTCTTTAAACTGATCGAAAATCCCAACCTTCCTGAAACTCCTTTATATAGTTCAACCAATGAACGATTCAAAACAGGCACCTTAATTGGCTGGGGCTATGGTAGAGACACGGAACAAGTCGATCAAACAGGAACCACTCGAACTTGGAATTGGGGAACTGGTCCAACTATTAAAAAACGCTGGGGAACCAATCGAATCGAAGCTACTGGCAACGAAAACATTGCAGGGCAGATATACGATTATCTACTCACTCAACTAAGCTCCAGTCAGGGTAATGACGAAGCCGCTTTCGCTTACTATGATTCTGGCTCGGGGCTTTTTGTTTCCAATTCAGGTACCTGGCAACTCGCAGGCATCACTACAGCAGTCTCTACTTTTGGCAGTTCAACCTTTGCTCAATTCAGCGGATCCCAAGATTCCAATTATTTCGTCCGTATATCACAATATCGACAAACCATTTTAAATAATATCCCCGATACCTCCACCTATTCGGGTTGGGCTATTGACCAAAGTCTCTACGGAACTGACGCAGAAACCTCCGCTGATCCCGATGCAGACGGCTTGGACAATCAAACCGAATTCAACTTAGGGACAAATCCAAATCTTGCAGATACCGATAGCGATGGTCTCACTGATGGAGACGAAGTGAATACACACAGCACCGATCCTCTCGATGCAGATAGCGATGATGACGGTCTTTCCGATGGCGATGAGATCAATACCTACCAAAGCAACCCAAAAGATATTGATAGTGATGATGATGGCCTTATCGATGGAGAAGAAGTCAACACACATAGCACTAGCCCAACTGACAGCGATAGCGATGATGATGAACTTTCCGATAGTGCAGAAATTAATACGCACTCTACCGATCCAAACGATGCCGATAGTGATGATGATGGATTATCCGATAACGATGAAATCAACACATACCAAAGCGATCCAAATGATGCCGACACATCCAATGATGGAATCAGCGATCAAGCACTCGTGGATTACGGACTCGATCCAAATGTCGACCATACCCTATTGTATAATGCAATCGTACAAAGTATCGGCGATTTAAGAGCAGGTTCCACAATCATTGAAGTCATCAATAATCAAGCCACTATCACACTCAATTTAGAAGCGAGCGATGATTTACAATCTTGGGCAGAAACAGGCGATACCGCTACCTTGCAAGTCCCCACCAGCAATGATACACAATTCTATCGCTTCAAACTCAACGAATAAACTATCACATCGATGCTTAGGACTTGACCCAAGTGACAATCAGCAAAATGCTAACACCTTAATTAATTTTAGATTTTAATTAAATGTCGGGCCGTAGCGCAGTCTGGTAGCGCACTTGCATGGGGTGCAAGGGGTCGCAAGTTCGAATCTTGTCGGCCCGACCATGCCCTAATTTAAAAAAATAAAAGCTCCCACCTTTAAGATGGGAGCTTGCTTTTAATAACATTAAGACTTTCACAACTCACTAATACCTAGCTTTTAGAATTTGCTTTATATTCTTTTAGCTTTTTTTGGTATTCTTCTTCTGTGAGACTGTGCCAGCCTATGCATTCGCCCGTCGGGCTTCTTCCACATCCGCAACTCATAATATTAATTTTTTGTTTAGTAAAATTTTGTTTGCCCTCAGCAAGACAAAGAACAACTGCTCATTTAATCAACACCTAAGAAGTAATCCATAGATAAAGTATAACTTATTGAATTTTAAACCAACCTAACTTTGAGAGAAATTCATCTGTGTAATTCAAAGTTTTACGATAATCACTCTCAGCTAAATGCTTTCCATGATTGAAAAATCCATGATCTCTTCCTTCAAAAGGAATCAATGTGCAGTCATTCCCAACTGACAACATTTTCTCGTGAAACATTTCCGCTGTTTCATAAGGAACTGTTCGATCCTCTGTACCATGGTAGATAATGGTTGGAGGGACACTTTTATCAACATTATGATAAGGGGAAATTTCATAGCCCTTGACCCCTAATCTCGCGAAATTCATACGCTCTGGATTTCTAAAAGGGTCAACCACACACACTGGGTTGAATAAAATTAAAGCGTTAGGCTTCGAGTATGCTTTATTTTTTTCATCTTTCAATGTTCCCAGTGAAGCCGCTAAATGCCCGCCTGCTGAACCTCCTGAAGCCGCTATGCGATTTTTATCAATGCCAAATTGTTCCGCATTTTTTCTCACATAAGCAAACGCATCTTGAGCATCCCTTACCGAATCAATCGCTTGGGAGTTTTCTGACGCCCTAACCCTATAATTCGGAATAAAACACACAAAACCCTTTGAAGCGTAATACTGAGCAAAGGCTACAAACTGAGTAATATGACGATTGTTCCAACCACCGCCAAAATAAAAAACAATCGCTGGTCTTTTTTGAGACGCATCCCAATCATCTGGCTTGAAAACATACAACTTGAGATCGATACTGGAAGTCTCTTTAAACGTATAATTTTCACTCTTATCCAATACTTTTTGATTAGGATTCGCATTCAAAATCAAAGCCATTAAAGCCATTATGGGTAAATATAAGTATTTCATAAAAAACTTATCTAAACGAAATAACTTTTAATACAAATATATTTTAAATCACTTTACAAAAGATCAGT
>JAQCDT010000131.1 GCA_027620575.1 Verrucomicrobiota bacterium | reverse complement strand
ACTATTAATATTGACCTGCGACACGTTGCAGTAGAGAAGAGTTGCTTAAGCTCTGTAAAGTATTAAGCCATCCGTATCACCGGATGAATCTAGGGGTCTGAATCAAGTGCGACCCTGACAATGTACCGAAGTGGCAGCAATGCACGGGAAGAGAATCGTAAGAGAATCTTTCTACTGGTAGTCGTAAACCGGTATAGGGCTAGATAATTGATATGGTGAATATATGTAAATATGTGATAAAGATCGTGAAAATAGAAAAGCGTAAACGACTGACTAACGCTTTAGCCAAAAGGCAATGAAGATAGGAGGACTAATTGTCAATTAAAGTTCCGTGATCAATGAATCTTCCGGTCGAAAGCATGCACCTAAGTCAATGTACTCGTCTCTAAGGAACGTGTAAAACCTGTATTTTCACCAATAGAGTCAAACCTATTGGTAGGTTAACCGCAAGGAAGACTGTAGGAAGTGCAGGAGTAGCATATTGGAGTAAGCGAATGTCGTACTGTAATGGTGCGAATACGGGTTTAAACGTTACCCGACACGAAAGTGGGCAGAATTCCGATTGGTCTTTCTTTGCGAGAGAATTTGTGTAATTGAATTAATAAAGAAATAGCAAATGACATTAAAGAATTCTATAACTGGTGCATCTTTAGCTAGTAATAAAGGATGGAAAGCCATTAATTGGAATAAATCTGAAAAGCTGGTATTTCGAATACAGATGCGTATCGCAAAGGCAATGAGAGAGAAGAAGTTTAATAAGGTGAAAGCCTTACAAAGAATTCTTACTCGTTCTTATTCAGCCAAAAGTATGGCAGTAAGAAAAGTAACCTCTAACAAGGGAGCAAAAACTTCCGGAATAGACGGTATTACTTGGAAAACTGACAAACAAAAAGCTGAAGCTATTAATAACTTACAACATAAAGGATATAAACCTTTACCAGTAAGGCGCATTTATATCGATAAAAGTAATGGAAAAGGGAAACGCCCGCTTGGAATTCCATCAATGAAAGACAGAGCGATGCAGGCTATTTACCAGCTAGCTCTAGAACCAGTGATAGAAACACAAGCAGACCCCAATTCATACGGTTTCAGGTCTTACAGGAGCTGTGCCGACGCCATTGCACAATGTTTTGTTGCATTGTCAAGAAGACATAGTCCCCAATGGATACTGGAAGGCGATATAAAATCATGCTTTGATTAGGCATCTTGATACTCCTTTCTAAAATCCACATCATAAAGGTGACCATTTTTTAACTGATTAAATAATTTAATTGTTTCATAATGGTCGGGGAATAAGTAAGCATTTGTTTCAGTATTTTTAGATACTTTAACTCGACCATTATGAATTCTATCATAAATCCAGTGTCTATCTACAGCTATTTTTTGGGCAACTTGAGTTACAGATAAAAATCCTTCTTTGCGTAATTGATGAGATTGTGATTCTTTTTGTAATAGCCGGTGCTTGAGACGAATAGTTTGTACCGTGCTGGGTATTACATAGGGTTTCATAGGTGAGCGATAACCTTCAGCAGTTAATTGCTCTGCAATAGATTCATCATTTATACCTTGCTGACTTAGATTGATTATTTTTCTCTCCATTTCTTTTGACGATGATAATTCTTTAAAAGAACCTACACGAACATTAATTAACGTTGTTGTTGTATCACCACCTTTCCATACAATCCGCACAGATACGGTATCACGTTCTTGACGATGAACAACAACTTTATCAATAAGACAGCGTAAAAATTCTTTACGTTGTTTGTGAGATAATTCTGGCTTGCTCCATATGGTAGGTAATTGCTTGCCAATATCTCTAAAAGCACATTTAATTTCATCAGGAATTTCAATAGAGTACTTTTCTTTTGATTTTTCTTCAATGATTTTTTCTGCTTGTTTAAGAGTAAGTAATGCTTGTTCCCATCGTTTTTCTAATTCGGCAGCAACTAGTCTATTACAGGGGTCGACCTGGTTAAATTGTACTTCAGCTAATTTAGCTTGATAACTCAAACGTTCTAATTTTTGCTGCTGAGCTTTAAGCACCGATTGGGTTTCAAGGTCCTTCTCTTTTAAAGAGGCTTCATAAGCATTTAATTCTACCGGTGAAAGTGCCTCAAAAAAAGTTTTAATTACATATTCATCAATTGAATCCGCGGACAAAAATTGACAGATTGGAGTACGATATTGGGTTCTTAGATGGTTACATAAGTAACGATTTCCCCCTTTATACTGAACGCACATTTTATGACCACAGGCACCACAGAAAATTATGCCTTGCAGCAAAGCTGCTCCGTAACGTGGCACACCACGAGTTTTGTTGCGAGTATATTCGGCATAATTTTGTTTAAGCATGTTTTCGATTTTATCAAATACATCAGTTGCAATATAGGCAGGATATTTGTTTGGAATAACAATTTTCCATTGTTCTGGCGGTAATTTTCGTGTTACTTTATCCACTGCAGAAGGTCCTATTTTAGAGGTACGAGTTTTTCCATAAACGAAAGTACCAGCATAGGCTGGGTTTTTAAGGACATTAGATAAAGTAGCTAACGTCGGTTTACGCCACTCTAGTTGTTTAAATTTATCATAGCGCGGCATCATTAGTCCATGCTTATTAAAGTAAGCTAATGTTTGTGATATTGTTTTTACTTGCAGAAAAATATTAAAAACACGTTGAATACTGTCCTGGACTTCACGATTAGGATCTTTTTCAACTTGGTTCAGGCAGTTACGCAATAATCCAACTGGTAACGATAGCGCTAACTCTCCACGTTGCGCTTTGTTTAATAATCCTGCCGTTAGTCGAGCACGGATTGTGCTTAGCTCTACTTCTGCTAATTGACCCTTTAAACCCAGGAGCAAACGCCCATTCATACTAGATGGATCATAAACACCATCACGATCAGCAATTAAGCAATGGCGATAGCCACAAACATCTAATAGTGGATACCAATCTGAGCAATTACGAGATAATCGTGTTACGTCAAATGATAAAATAATACCAACTTCACCAAGTGTTACTTGTGTTAGTAATGATTTAAATCCTTCGCGATGCTTAGCTTCTGCTCCTGTTAATCCAAGGTCTGTATCTATTATCTCAATATTATTTGCTTGCCAACCCAATTCAAAAGCACGTTGTTTAAGCGCATACTGCAATTTTAGACTTTCTTGATTGGTTATAGTCTGGTGCAACGTTGACTGTCGAATATAAATTATTGCTTTGAGGGCCAAGTGTTGTGATGTTATTAGTTCTGATGTGTTCATAGGTAATCTCCTTACAAATATTTAATAGCTCGGTTAAGATTTCATTTTGTTGTTTTTCTGATAATTGCTGCCAGACTTGTTTTGGTGGTTGAGGCATAAGTTTGATATCTCCATTCCTAAATTAGTCAATGCTAGAATGCTCTCGCATGTTAACTTAGTTGCAGGAATTCCAGGTACAAAAGCAATATTAGTAACATCAATAGGAATATAGAGTCGTGTTAAATGCTGGTATTCAACATAAATAAACCCTTCATTACCTGGTGAATTGCGCCATTCTAATACATGAAAAGAATGACCAAATAGTGGGTGCGTGGGATCCACTACTTTTACTTTTTTAATATCTTTTAATTTTGGGTTGTTGAAAGGGGTGTTAAGGTGGTTGATCGTTTGACACGATTGCACATGCCGAGCTATTTAAAAAGATAGCAGAACGTGTGAATGATAAAGATATCATGAGGTTACTAAAACTGATAGTAAAAGCCAGCGGTAAAGTAGGTCTAGCACAAGGTGGTCCTCTTTCACCATTATTGAGCAATATTTACTTGAACGAAGTAGATAAAATGCTTGAGAAAGCAAAAGAGGTTAGTAAACAAA
>JAQCDT010000130.1 GCA_027620575.1 Verrucomicrobiota bacterium | reverse complement strand
ATTCGAGCGGTCTTACTAGAGGCCTTACCCATTGAAGAAAAACAAATAAGGATGGACGATTTGGAAACAATGGATGGCTGTTTTGTCACCAATTCAATTGTGGAAATTTTACCCGTATCAGACATTGCGGGATTGCCTAAACAAACAGTCCATTCTTTTTCTGAGAGCTCTTTTTCACAGATTGAGTTAATTGTATCCACATTGAAAACGATTGCACAATCTGAAGCGATCAATTTGCATTAGTTATGGATACTGGATCGAATAGAATTTTTAGGACAAAGCGCAAATCTTTGCCTTTAGGGGGACAAACACACATCGTTGGCATCTTGAATCTAACCCCTGACTCTTTTTCCGATGGTGGCCAGTTCGTTGATTTGAATCATGCAACAGAACATTTTCATAGAATGGTTTCTGAAGGGGCTTCGATAATTGATGTGGGTGGAGAATCAACCCGACCAGGGCATGTCCCAATTTCTGTAGAAGAGGAAATAAAACGAATACTTCCATTCATAGAAAAAATTCGTGGAGAAACAGATTGTTTAATTTCAGTGGACACTTCTAAGTCTGAAGTGGCTGAAGTCTGCTTAAAGGCCGGAGCGGATATCATTAATGATATTTGGGGAGGACAGGGGGATCCTGCAATGGCTTCGATTATCGCTAAGCATGATGCTGCATGTATTTTAATGCATAATAGTGAACAAGAAATTAGCGAGAAAGAGCAATTGGTTGAACGCATAAAAGAATTTTTAAAGCAGTCACTCGACATTGTTTTAAAAGCTGGAGTAAGAGCTGAGAGTATTTGCTTCGATCCAGGATTAGGCTTTGGGAAATCATTCGAAGACAATTGGGACATTATGCGTAATTTAGAGGCTTTTAATGCATTAGGAAAACCTGTTTTATTGGGTGCATCTCGTAAATCAATGATTGCTAAATTACTTAACCTTAAAGATCCAAAGGACAGACTAGCTGGAACTTTAGCAACATCCGCCTTGGCGGCGATTCACAATGTTGACTTTGTTCGTGTTCATGATGTTTTAGAAAATAACCACTGTTTGAAGGTCATTAATCACTGTACTCACTATGAAGAAAACGAAAATTAAATTAAAGGATTTAGCTTTTTTTGCTCGGCACGGCTTGACTGAGGAAGAAGCAAAATTAGGTCAGCGTTTTAAAATTGATGTTGTTGTAGAGTTGAATGATCAAGCTGCTTACGAAACAGATGATGCGGACAATACAGTGAATTATGTCGCTATATATTCGTTAGTTCAGTCTATCTTTGAAACTCAACGATTTAACCTAATCGAAGCTTGTGCAAATGCAATCGCATCACGTTTACTAGAAGAATTTTCCGCCATTGAATCTGCTACAGTAACCGTGAAAAAGCCTTCCGTTCCTGTTGATTGCATCTGCGAGTATTTTGCCGCGGAGGTTACTTTATGCCGTTAAAGTGTGTCTATATTGGCCTTGGGTCAAATATGGGTGATCGGGTGAGCCATTTAAGAAAGGCCGTTTATTTATTGGAAAGTATGAATGCACTAGTGGTGACACAAAGCAGTGCTATATATGAAAATAGAGCAATTGGAATCGAGGACGGAAACGATTTTTGCAATGCAGTCATTGAGGGTTTTACGGATATGAGTCCCTTTGAATTATTGGATAGTTGCCAATTAATTGAGCAAAAAATGGGACGGATTAAGACGGATGTTTGGACAAATCGTATTATTGATTTAGATATTTTATGGTATGAGGATTACTCTGCATCAAAGGCAAAACTTTCGATTCCACATCCGGATATTTTGGAGCGTGATTTTGTTTTGAAACCCTTGGTCTCTATTAATCCTCATTTACGTATTAAAAATGCGACTCACAACGATGAAGCGATCCATTTTTTAAAAGCTTTAGATACATCAGGACTTTCCCAAATAGAGTCCTCGCTCTGGCCTTCAAGTCGTATTAACCAAATCGTAGCGATTTCTGAAAATTATGTGATTGGGAAAGACGGTATTTTACCTTGGTCGATTGAAGAAGATTGGAAAATCTTTTTAAGAAAAACAAAAAATGGAATCTTGATCATGGGACGTTTAAGTTTCCAAGAAATGATAAAGGAACCCGATTGGGATAATGCTCGAAGCTATATTGTTTTAAGCCACCAATCCCCCAAGCTGGAGCATCCACAGGTCAATCATGCATCGTCTTTAGAAGAGGCCGTGATAATGGCTGAGTCCTCAGGTAAGCCAATTTGGATTTGTGGAGGCGAATCAATTTATGAGGATAGTTTGAGTCTAACAGGGACGATTCACCTTACACGTATCAACCATGCCTACGAAGGTGATACCTTTTTTCCTAAGTTCGAGGAAAGCTGTTTTGAACTTCACTCAAAAATAGATTCGAAGTCCCAAGATCTAAGCTATACGTTTGAAATATGGACTCAAAAAAAATAATCATCACGATTGAATATTGCACGGGTTGTCGCTGGCTTACCCGAGCCTCTTGGGTGGCACAGGAACTTTTGATAACTTTTGAGGGCGATATTGAGGGTGTGACCTTGAAACCCTCTGCTGTCTCTGGAACGTTTAGAGTTTCCTCTGACTCAAAAGTCTTTTGGGATCGGAAAACGGAAGGAGGTTTCCCAGAGTTGAAAATCCTTAAGCAATTGATTCGGGATTTTGTTTTCCCAGAAAAAGATTTAGGTCATAGTGATAGCGGATAATCCATCTAGACCGAATATGAATACGAGTATTTCAGATCAGTTAATAATTGCGGGCAAAGAGTTGTCCAATACAGTCGATGGCTTAGAATTTTCAGAACCCACTACCCATATTTATAATCCTTTGTCTTATGCTTGGACGGCTCATGAGGCCTACATTCGAAAATGGGGGAATTCGCATAAAAGAATTCTATTCATGGGAATGAATCCCGGACCCTTTGGCATGGCGCAAACAGGTATTCCATTTGGAGAGATTCAGCATGTGAGAGATTGGGTCGGTGTGTGCGCTAAAGTAGATAAACCCGAAAGAGAGCACCCTAAGCGATTGATTGAAGGATTTGATTGTTCAAGAAGTGAAGTGAGTGGACGGCGTTTGTGGGGATTTTTTAAAGAACAGTTCCCTTCAGCAGAGCATTTTTTTAAATCACATTATGTACTCAATTATTGTCCATTGGTATTTATGGAGGCATCTGGAAAAAATCGTACACCTGATAAATTGCCCGTAGAAGAATCTAATGAATTATATCGTTTGTGTGACGAACATTTATTGTCTGTAGCTAAAATTTTGCAAGTTGAGTGGGTGATTGGGGTGGGTATTTTTGCTGAAGAACGAGCAAAATCCGCTTTAAGGAATCTCCCCTCGCTTAAATTTGGACGAATTTTGCATCCAAGTCCTGCAAGTCCCGCAGCAAACAAGGGATGGGCCGAAAAAGCACTGGTACAGCTGAATGATCTCGGGGTGTGGTAATAGGTATAATTTTTTTATAATTTCCAATAATAAAACTTGCCGAGTAAAAGTAAAAATTTTTAAATTTTACTTTATGTTTCCAAAGGAACCCACTCGCTCATATAGTCCTGTATCTTTAGAAAAATGGTTTGATTATATTCAAATTGATTGGGAAGAAATGTTCTCTGAAGACATCTTGTCGGAAGCACGAAAATTATATTTATCTGGCGAAGTGAAAGGTATCGAACTGTCGGATGATGCAGCAACGATTCATTATGCGCTTACACGAAAAGATATATATTATTCGATTGTCGATTGGGTAGATGGAGCTTTCAATGTTCGTTCTTCAACAAGTGATTCTAAATTAGGAGATATCATTGCGGCGGCAGGCTTATATGAAATTGAAGAATTAGTCGCTGATGAAATCAGTCCAATCGCTATTGAGGCAGA
>JAQCDT010000129.1 GCA_027620575.1 Verrucomicrobiota bacterium | reverse complement strand
GAAAGCGACTCATGCCAATGGAAGATTCAAAATCTTCTTTATCTTTGAATCGAATCGACATAGTCCACTCAATAAAGAATTCATCGTTTGACCGCATGATGTGATTAAACACAAAACGAACCGCTGAGACTGCTTGCACGCCTTTGAGCATGTAGGGCATGAGTTCATCGAGTTGACTGAAGTGCTTAAAGGCGTCTCTAAAATAAAATTCTTTTGCGTAGACCTTGGGAAAATTCTTTTGCAGGTCTTCATGCGTATAGTTGATGAATAAATCTTCAAGCCGCTTGAGCATGGCATGCTCCTCGCCACTTCCAGCAACTGGAATTTGATACTGAGCAGGCTCTGTTTTTGCTAGAGCGTTTTCGTAATTACTGTCTAAGTTTGTTTGTGAATGCATAGGATGATGTGAGCCCATAAGATGCTGTGAATAGAAAGTGAAGCTCAGTTATCGATTCAATAAGCTGAGATCTAAAAAAACCGAATCGATGTTGATTAATAATTTCTTATGCCTATAACTTACAAAAAATTTATACTCTACTCTATGCATTTACCGACTTTACTTGCTGAGCACAGACTGATTCCCGATTCCTTAATTCGTTGGGGAATTCAAAATCAACTCAAACAGCATTCACTTTTGTTAAAGCATAATCCGAAATCGGATTCATTATGGATAGAGGAATTAAGCAAAGGGCCTATTGCTGAATGCACAGACACCTCAAAAGAACAACACTACGAAGTGCCTACTGAATATTTTAAGGCTGTTTTAGGTTCGCATTTAAAATACAGCGCTTGTTACTGGGATCAATCCACCACCTCTTTAGAAATGGCAGAAGCCAATATGCTTCGCCAATCCTGCGAACATGCTGAATTAGAAAACGGACAAACGGTTTTAGAATTAGGCTGTGGCTGGGGTTCCTTAAGTCTTTGGATGGCGGAACACTATCCACAAAGTACGATTACCGCAATGAGCCATTCAAAAACACAAAAAGCCTATATTGATTCAGAGATCAAGCATCGTGGCTTAGATAACCTGAAGGTCATCACTTCAGATATTAATGATTTCGATCCGTCTATCCAATTTGACCGAATTGTATCTGTGGAAATGTTTGAACACTTGAGAAATCATAGTCTACTTTTTGAACGTTTGAATAATTGGCTCAAGGATAATGGACGAATTTTTATTCATGTCTTCGCACACCATAAAGAAAGTTATTTATTTGAAGTAGAGCACGAACGGGACTGGATGGCTGAGTATTTTTTTACAGGAGGTATGATGCCTTCAGTAGATTTATTGCCCAATACCGCTAAGGGATTTAAGGAACTGAACCGATGGACAATCAATGGCACACATTACAGCAAAACCTTAGAGGCATGGCTCTCAAAACATGATCAACAAGAAAACGCTGCCCTAAAGCATTTCTCAAAAGCTTATGGAAAAGATGCCAAATTATGGCTACAACGATGGCGAATCTTTTACTTAGCCTGCTCTGAACTCTTTGCTTACAATGGAGGCAATGAATGGCTAGTCATGCACTATTTATTAGCTAAGAGATGAGTGAAGAGCCCTTAAAGATAGCGGTAATTGGAAGTGGCGTTGCTGGTCTCACTGCCGCTTACCTTTTGAATAAAAAGCATGCGGTTACTTTAATTGAAAAAGAAGATCGCATTGGGGGACATACTCGCACCTTAACGCTCTCTGAAGGGCCGGATGCAGGACTCGCAGTTGATACCGGATTCATTGTAATGAATCTAAGAAATTATCCTAACTTCACCCGCCTTTTAAAAGAACTAGGTGTAGAAATTCAAAAATCGTGTATGACCTTCAGTTATCACGATGCAGAAAATAATTACGGGTATGCAGGCACGAGTCTTAGAGGTATTTTACCCGACCTGAGTTACCTATTTAAACGCAGGCATATTGCTTTAGTGAGTGATTTAATTCGTTTTGCTTTCATCGGTTATAAAGATTTAAAAAGTGGTTACCTTAAAGAAAAGACATTGGGCGACTACCTTGATGAAAGAAAATTTGGTTTTGAATTTCAAAACAGTTATCTCTTTCCTATGGGGGCGGCTATATGGTCTTCACCGATGCAAAAGATGCGAGATTTTCCAGCAGAGCCCTATCTTCATTTTTTAGAAAATCATGGTCTGTTAAGGCTTATCAATCCTCCTCAATGGTACACTGTCAAAGGTGGAAGTCATAGCTATGTGAAAGCAATTGTGAACACCCTAAAGCAGAAGCCAAAGCTAGATACTACCATTAAAAAAATAGTACGTCCTGAAAATGCTCTCTGTGAAATCCATTATAGCTCGGGCGAAATTGAGTATTATGATCACATTGTGATTGCTACTCATGCAGATACCGCTCTACAACTCCTTGGCGATCCTGACCCTTCGGAAGAATCTCGCCTCTCACCTTGGAAATACCAAGACAATCGAGTTATATTACACACAGATACACATTTTATGCCCTCGAAAAAAGCGCTCTGGGCCTCTTGGAATTTTCTACGTATGGAGAGTGCATCCCATGACCATAAGGACGCTCCGGTAAGTGTTAGCTACTACATGAATCGTTTACAAAGACTTAAAACCCATACGCCCTATATTGTGACTTTAAATCCTCAAAAAGAAATGGGTCCAAATAAGACTATCAATTCAACCATTTTAACTCATCCGCTCTATTCTTTCGATGCCTTAAATTCACAACAGGTACTTAGGGAAAAAAATGGATTGAGAAACACTTGGTTTTGCGGTAGTTATTTCGGATATGGATTTCACGAAGATGCGGTTCTCTCTTCGGTTCAGCTAGCTAATGCCTTTGATATTCACTTATGATCGATGCCCATAAACTTTACCGAGGAACTGTTTTTCATGAGCGACTCTTCCCCACTTACCATAAATTTAGTTATCCATTCACTTTCTTTCATTTTAATCTCAACAAACTAAAATCCCTTTCTGAAGAGCACGCATTTTTTGGCTATAACAAAAAATGCTTATTAGAGATACGAGATCTTGATTATCTTCGGGGCAAATTTATTCCCATACAAAAACAGCTATTGGAATTTTTGAGTCCAGAAAAGGAACACGAAGATACCTTAATTTTCACGTCGCCTAGGTATCTGGGAATGGCTTTTAATCCAGTCAATTTTTATTTCCGAATCAATGAAGCTAGGGAACTTTTACAGGCACTAGTTGAAGTGAATAATACCTTTGGTGATCGTCATCTATACCCATTAAGCAACTTGCAAAAAAGTTCGGATGGTAGCTATACAGCAAAGGCTGAAAAAGCTTTTCATGTATCTCCATTCAACCCT
The DNA here is from genome assembly GCA_027620575.1 of Verrucomicrobiota bacterium. GTDB lineage: Bacteria > Verrucomicrobiota > Verrucomicrobiia > Opitutales > Coraliomargaritaceae. Next base: position 572 of record JAQCDT010000129.1, on the reverse strand, counting down.
ATTGCAGGAGAATATTATTTTACTTTTAAGCTTAATAAACAATCCGTCTTTCTAGGGATTGATCTTTATGAAAACGAGCAACTTAAAATGAAAACCTATATGCAAGGTAAGGCACATGTATTAAATGCAAAGCAACTGATCCGCTATTGTGTGATGCATCCTTTAGATACAGCTCTTAACGCAATGCCTAGAATCTTATTTCAAGCAAGTGTTTTGTATTTGAGAAAAAAAATGAAGCTATTTGGGCGACCTCGCCCTTTGTCAAAAAACACCTTGATTGACGATACAGTGCACAAAGATCCAAATTCAAAACTTTGATCACGCTATCAGCGCATCAACAGTATTAATGTGAATCTGGTTGCGATGGCGTATATTCTTGAACCAAATTTTTTATGGCATTCTTTATTGCTTCTGATTCGTGTTGTTTGCTCGACTCAAGTAATTGCGATTCAATCGCTTCTAAAGTAATTGGATAATCATGATTTGCGACAAATTTAAAAATTCGCATGTGATCCGTCAGCGCATGCACTTCGTCGAAATGTTGAACCTCTTCATATAGTTTTTCTCAAATA
>JAQCDT010000128.1 GCA_027620575.1 Verrucomicrobiota bacterium | reverse complement strand
TTTGATCAAGCAGAATAATTTAGTTAAAATTAGTTTAGATACGGAAGTTCGATGATGCGTGAGTATTTTAAAACTCGTCCTGATTTAGCCATTTCTATTTTTTTTCACCTGTTGGTTTTTTTTGGCTTACTTGTATTTTTTTTAGTTAAGTCCTGCTCGAAAGAAAAATCCGTCTATGTCTTTGAAATGGTCGATACTATGGAAGCAAGCCCAACTTCTGTTGCTCCTCAGGTTGAATCAAAGCCGAAGTCGCAGCCGTCAATTCAGCAAAACAAGGAAGTAGCATCCATAAAGCGGTTGGATTATGAAGAATTCCTTAAAGAAAACGCTAAATCAAAGCCGAAGCCAAAAGCATCAGTTAAATCGACACAAAATGAGATAAAACCATTGCCTAAGTTTGAAGTTCAAGCGGATCAGCCATTATCAAGCAATCCAAGTCAGTCAATCGACGTGAGTGTGCTCCAAGAATATGGTCAATATGTCTACAAAAAGATCAGTGCTCAGTGGATTAAACCAGGGGTTAATTCAGGTAAAAATCTTTCGGTCAAAGTTAAATTTATTGTCCTTTCGACTGGGCGTATTGAATCGGTTAAAATTGTTCAATCTTCGGGAAATCAAGCTTTTGATAATTCAATTTTAACGGTTTTTAAAACTATCGCACAATTTAAGCCAACTCCAAGTGGCAAAAAAGAAACATTCACTTTGAATTTTAAGCTGTCGGACTGAACTCATTCAATCCAAATATGGTCACCGAGATTCACCAAAGAAAATAGCTCTAGGCAATCTTGATTGGATAATTCGATACAGCCTTTGCTGAAGGGTTGTCCTAGTCGTTCTTCGTGGTTGGTGCCGTGGATATAGATAAAGCGATTATAGGTATCATAGGGGTCGCCTAGATTTAAATTTGGGTCCAGTCCTTTGATTCGAATGATTCTCGTGGTGATTAAGTTTAACAGCTGTTCTTCCTCGGAAGCCTCTTGGTAGGTATAGCCTTGGGAAACACGTCCTTTAAAAACGGTGCCAATCGGCGCACCTTCACCAATTTTCTCTTCAATAGAATGAATTCCAAGGGGCGTGCCATAGGAATTTTCCAAACACGAAGGCGGATTTTTTGAAGTCGATAGGGTATATTTTTTGATTAATGTACCTTGAGCAATGAGGTATAATTTTTGGTTTTTGATAGAAATAATTATTTGCTGTGTGCTAGGTAGGATTGACAATGCTTCACAGCTTTGCTCTAGATTGAGTTTCTCTTTATTAATTAAATCAAATGACATACAAAGTAGGTATACTAGGGGCAACTGGTGCCGTAGGACAAGAAATCATTCACTTGTTGCATGAGCGTGCGTTCCCATTTTCTGAATTGCGTTTATTGGCATCGGCTCGATCTGCAGGTAAGGTACAGAGCTACAAGGAGCATTCATGGACGATTGAAGAAACAACCGAAGCGAGTTTTCAAGATTTGGATATTTGTATTTTCAGTGCGGGAGGCGCTCAATCTAAGCATTTTGCACCAATTGCAAGGCAGGCAGGCTGTTTAGTCATTGATAATAGTTCAGCCTTTCGTATGGACGATTCTGTGCCGTTGGTAGTTCCAGAAATCAACCCTGAAGCGGCTCTCAATCATCAGGGGGTGATTGCTAATCCAAATTGTTCAACAGCTATTTCTTTGATGGGCTTATATCCCTTTCATAAAGCTTTTGGTTTAAAATCAGTTATTGCTTGTACTTATCAAGCGGTCTCAGGGAGTGGGGCAGAAGCTTTAAAGGAATTAGATGATCAATTGATGGCATGGTCTAAGGGAGAAACTTTAGCCCCAAAAGTTTATCCACATCCGATAGCCTTCAATGTTATTCCTCATGTGGATAGTTTCAATGAAGATGGTTTCACTCGAGAAGAGATGAAGCTTCTTAACGAAAGTAAAAAGATAATGAGCTTAGATTCGCTCCAAGTGAATTGTACCTGTGTTCGTGTGCCAGTAAGAAGAGCACATTCAATTGCTATTACGGCTTCATTTGAAAATCCAATCGATCTAGAGGCGGCCAAGCAGGCGATTCGTGATTTCCCTAATGTTGAATTAGTAGACAATCCTGAAGCGTGCCAATACCCTATGCCTATCAATTATTCCGAAGTGGTACCCTGTGCGGTTGGACGTATGCGGAAAACAGATATCGTACCGAATGGTCTATCATTCTGGGTGACTGGGGATCAGCTCTGGAAAGGAGCAGCTTTGAATGCAATTCAAATCGCTGAACTTTTGGTTGAAGAAAACAAAGTTCGCTGAATCCAATCAATTCAGTCGATTCTGTAAAAACTGAATATAGTTAAAGAGGGTAGAGGTATCTCCATCTATTTGCTTAAGTATTGCTTCGACTTGCTCAGTATGTTCGGTGATCTTTTTTTGCGTTCCATCAATACCGAAGACCTTAACAGAAGTGAGTTTATCCGAATCGAGGTCTGCACCGGTTGGTTTTCCTAAGGTTTGTTCATCGGACTGAACATCAAGAAGATCATCAATATATTGAAAAGACATGCCGAGGTGATAGCCGAGCTGGCGAATCTCATTAGAGAGATGCTTGCTTTCTTCCGAAAACGAAAAACCCATATAAATCGCTGCTTGTATTAACCTAGCAGTTTTATTTTTGTGAATAAATTCAAGTGTACTCGCATCAACCGACTGGCCTTCATTTTCAATATCTTCCATTTGTCCACCAATCATGCCTAGACTACTTGAAGCAGTCGCACATTCTTGAATTAATTGCATGCCTAATTCTGGCGTTTCTTTATAATGTTCTGAAAGGATTTTGAAGGCTTCCGTTAACAATCCATCGCCCGCTAAAATGGCTGTAGCTTCATTGAAAGCGATATGATTGGACGGCTTGTTGCGTCGAGTATCGCTATCATCAATAGCGGGTAAATCATCATGAATCAATGAATAGGCATGAATACATTCAATAGCGACAGAAGCGGGCAAAGGGTTGGCAGATGTTTTAAAAATCTTTGAGCACAAGAGAAGTAAAATACCCCGAACACGTTTTCCGCCATCGCAAAGAGAATAGCGCATAGCTGAATGCAACTGCTCTGGACGTGCATCGAAAGGAGGTAACAATTGTTCGATACTCGCTTCAAGGGAATCTTTTAATTGTTGGATTGATTTTTCTAGCCTACTGTTCATACTTTGGATTCTCTACCATCTACTAATTCGATAATTCTTCAATTCATTAATACATTATTCTTTTTTCGCATTATGTCTAATTTTGAAACTCTATTAACTCGATTAATACAAAATCCCCGTTTCTTTTTAACTTTTATCGCAGGTAGCTTACTTTGCTTTGTTCCTGTGCTTCATTTTTTTGCTTTTGGTTATCTGTATCGTATGGCTAAAATGCTTCGTGTTAACGGGACGCTTGAGTTGCCTGAATGGGAAGACCCTAGTCGTTTGTTGATCGATGGGATTCGTCTAACTATTGTACTCTTAGTGTATGGTTTTTTGCCTGTGACTCTAGGTTTGATTATTATTCGACTTCTAATCCCAGATTTAGCATACACCTCGGTGAATATCTTTTTAGGATTGTGGAAAATAGCGGTTCTTTCTTTGTTGTGCTCAGCTTTTTACCGATATCAAAGAAGTCAGAACTTTTATGAGCTACTCAACTTCACTTTAATATTTAGAATGGCAGTGATGTTTTTTAAATCCAATTTCTTTGTATTGGTTCTCTGTTATGGTCTAGCTATGTTACTGACACCGCTCTATGGATTTTCTATTTTTTCCGTTCTCTTAGTCGCTCTAGTGCAATCAACCTATTATTTTTATGGGCTTGATATCAAAGGTGGGAGAGTGGCTTAATTGTTAGCTGATGACGATAAGGGGCTCGCAGTTTTGTGTTCTTTTGAAAACACTTTATCTCGG
>JAQCDT010000127.1 GCA_027620575.1 Verrucomicrobiota bacterium | reverse complement strand
CAGAAAGACTATGCATATGCCCTAAAAGAAGATTCCGACACAGATGTAATTTGGATAGATAGACCAACCAGGCACCCCCTTATATGGTTCAAGAAAAGAAAACGGAAAATTGATGGCATTACGGTTTTACGACCATGGGGATTAGTAAACGAATACGAAAGTTTTCGCACAATTGATCGTAGAATATTCGATTTACAAACATCAAAATACATTGGGCAGAGTGCTTGCCTATGGTCAATTTGCTGTACGCATCCATGGTTAAGTAAAAATAACACTTTTTCTCAAACAATATATTGGCCGGGAGATTATTTTGAACCCAAAGAAGAGTTTCACGAATACAAGGATTATGATTTAGTAATGCCCTGGGTGGGACTTGAAGACATTCCAAGTAATTTTGGTGGCAGAAAGTTTCTGTCATCTACGTGTGCAGGAAATGAATTTATGAATTTTCATGATAATCGACTACTTAACAAAAGATTCGATACACTAACCAAATATAAGCACAAAGTTTCTTATATCGGTGGATTATCATGGAAAAGAATCGACTTCGAACTGCTCAATAAAATGGCATCAACTTTAGAAAATACCGTCTTTTTACTGGGTGTAAAATCTGATGGTTTGCATGAAACGGAAGAGGCGAAACTAAAGTTATTGCAGTCCTATTCTAATGTAAGGATATGGGAGGATCTAAATTACAATGAATTAGCAGAGCTCGTTTTCAAATGTGATGTAGGAATCATACCTTATCGTGTAAGTGGACAGAATCTACGAATATGTCCAAATAAATTTTTCGAATATTCTGCCTTGGGAAAAAATACTGTTACTACATCGATTCCTTCAATGTCGAGATATTCACCGCCCGCACTTGTAGCCAAAAGTCATCAAGAATTTATCGATCTACTATCTGTAAGTTTAAGAAAACCGAAAAACCAAGAATTAAATGATAAATTGAGCGAAATTGCTCAACATGCCTCTTCACGAGAAACCCTGAAACGTATTGGTTCGCTAATAAGTGAATGAGAATTAAATCATACAATAAACAAGATTATGACTGGTGGAAAAACCCCGCAGTTAATTCAGCAAAACAGATTGTTCCTTTTATCTTGGAGTGCCTTCCCATAAAATCTGTATTAGACTTTGGATGTGCACAAGGAGGTTGGCTTTCCGTTTTCCATGAACATGGCATTAAGAATATAAAAGGGTTGGATGGTGAATGGGTTAACACCGAAGATTTATTGGTGCCCTTAGAATCATTTCATTGTGTAGATTTAGAAAAGTATCAACATCTTCCCACTGAAAAATACGACCTATGCATCTGCCTGGAAGTCGCTGAGCATTTGGACATCAAACATTCAGATGCATTAATAGCGAATCTTACTAATGCTTCTGATATAATTCTATTTTCAGCAGCAGTTCCTGGACAAGGAGGTCAGCATCATGTAAACGAGCGACCACCTTGTTTTTGGCAAAAAAAATTTGAAAATAATGGTTTCGAGCAATTCGATTTTCTAAGAGATAGATATTGGAGAAATGATAGTGTAGCATGGTGGTATAAACAAAACATTATGATTTACTCTAAAGTAAACCTTCGTCCGAAATTAAAGGAATTAACTAATGATTTTTATGGAAAGCATGTCATTCATCCAACAGCATTTTCAGAAAAGTGCTCGGAATTAAGTATCGAAAATATCTCTACGAAAAACTTACTCAAAGAGATATTACAACGGTGTTTAAAAAAAAATTAGGAACTAAATTTCTGATTAAAATCATAAAAAAATGGGCAAAATTCAAAACTGCCGCTTGGATGACTAAATTTAGCCCTAGTTCTAAGATCCTTGGACCACCTAAAGGGTATTACACGGATATTGATGAATACCTCAACCAACATCCCAAAGCAGGAACTAAGAGATTACTCTTTGATGAAAAAGCGACTGACCAACAAGAAAACTTTGTAAGACATCTTGTTAGCATAACGAAAGGTAGAATAAATCTGAATCCATGGTCTTTTATTACAAAAGAGGACAAACTCTTGTTCAAAGAATCATCCTGTTACGGACCAGCACCTGAAGATCATTGGGTGTTCCGTTCAATTAAATTACCTAAGGTTCATGAATTAGCAGGAAAAACTCTCTTTCTTTCTAGCAGAAGCAACTATTGGCACTTATTAGCCGATGAATTATGTGATTTGTCATTATTAACAAAGAGCGGCATCAAACTTAATCAATTTGATCATATAGTCTTCGAGAAATCACACTTCAATGCCGGAAAAGAACTTCAAGAAATATTTGGATTAAACCAAGTCAACCAGGTATCTCTTCAAAGGCATTTGCATGTTGAATGCGAAGAACTGTTTTTCTTCACAGGTACATTTTGCTTAAGTAAAGATGCATTATCACTTGTACAATATAAGATCAAAAGCTCACTTAAACAAAGTACTTCAAAATCAGGAAAAACTAGTAAGCGAATCATTATTTCAAGAGGTTCCAGTACTACCAGAAGATGGTTAAATGAAAATGAGTGCATGCAATTATTGGATATACTCGGTTTTAAGCTAATTGATCCATCAAATTTAAGTTTAGCTCAGCAAGTAGAAGCGTTTTCTAATGCTGAAATCATCCTGGGACCACATGGTGCTGGCCTGACCAACATAATGTTTTGTAACCCGGGAACAAAAGTAATAGAAATCCGGTCCCAGAAACAAGGCGGTGAATATAGTTCTGCTACATGCTATGAAGAACTTTCAAGAATTATGGGGGTTAAGCACCATACCTTCCAATGCATGAGTATAGAGAGAAAGGAATTAAAAGGTAGATCAATCGAAGATGCAGACTTAGTTCCTGACCCGATGAAACTCAGGAATTTCATATGTGAGAAGGTTTTAATTTGAAATTCTTAAACTACAGTCACCTAATTAGAAAATTCTTAAAAGCATTATATCTTGGAATTTTTACAACAGTACTTTTTTATTCTGATTTCCCTCTACCTCATGGGGATGATTTATTTTTTGCAGGAACATCTGTCCACTATGCAGAAACAGGAAACTTTCTCAATCCGGGAGTGTATGACTACACTATGCAGTTCTCAGAGATTCAAAAACCTTACTGGTTTGTACCTCTTCACATGCGTTTACTCGGTTTATGGCTTAGTTATACCGATATTTCAGATGCTTCAATTCGCATATATGTACTTCTTTGTATAATTATAACTAGCTATCTATTAATTAAGTGGTTTGAACTTTATAAATATCAATCAATTCTTATTTCCTTTTTAATACCGATCATCATTACATTTGGTTTTAGATGGAGCTTGAGGCCAGAATGTACAGCCATTCCACTTTTGGTGACTAGTCTATTTCTTTTATTTAACTTCAAGAATAAATGGACCCAGTTTTTTGGTTTAATATTTCTTGGACTATCAACTTTAACCACCCAAATTATCTTATTTTTATGCACACCCCTCATTTGCGTGATAGCTTATTTTAATTATGCCAATTCTCATTTTAGGGTTTTCGCCATCAACTTAATATCTGCAATAATCTTATGCTCGTTAATTTTTCTTTTATGCATCGATTTCGAGATCAATCAGTTTTGTCGCATGTTCCTTGATCATGTATCCGCTCGCACATCTTCCATTCTAGCAAATTTTAATCTTTTTTATTTTTTGTGTGTTGAGTTAGGAAATGGAATGTTTCTTCGTTTGCCATCATTTCTTTTGTTATTTCTTATTTTCATTAAAAAACCATATTTGAATAGTAATATAAAATTATATGGAATAATTGCTTTACTGTTAGGTTTGCTTTTTTCCATTTCTGTATACGCAAAGTCGTTTGAAGTTATTCTTTTTTTCAGTTCATTTATAACGATTATTTACTGTCTTCATTCATTAAATAATCCAAAATTTGTCCTTTGCATCATCGCATGTCTATGTGCCATTAGACAAGGAGGTCACTTGCTTATTTACAATGCATTCTGCGAAAGGTCTTACTCCAGTATGCATCCATTA
>JAQCDT010000126.1 GCA_027620575.1 Verrucomicrobiota bacterium | reverse complement strand
TCCGCATTTGGTGAAGCCTGTAAATTAACCTATTCTATCACCCGAATTGCTATACCAATAATCATGATTCTTATTTCTTCTTATATTTGCTATAAAAGAAATATATTAGATCGAATATCTTTTATTCTTCTTATTTTGCTGTCTGCATTCAGTGCTTTATTTTTTTTAACCCTATCGGGCCTTTTCGTTCCTGCATATTTAACGACTAAGTAATTTTGATTATTCGGTAACAATACTTTCAATCTGTAGAAATATAGATTTAGGCATAAAAAAGCTGGGACCCTACCCCTAAGATCCCAGCTACATTATCTACTTTATTTACCCCAACTCCTTATATTAAGGAGATAGAAATTGAATAACGACTAATTGTGGCAGGAGATAAATACTTACAAAAAAAAACCAATTTTTTTATTTTTTTTAAAAAAATTCTAATTTTTCGCTATTTAGAGTACATGGAACATTTATTGCATTATAAGAAAATATATATTTTATCATCTGTAATACTATTTTCCTATGAGTGCAAAAGTACCACAAACTATAAAGGATTCCCTGTATAGCTCTCGAATCATTGCTTCACCACATATCGCCAATATAGAAGATGTCCCTTATGTCATTGAGGCATTAGTGAAAGGAGGCATTGACTGGGTAGAAATCACCCTGAGAACGCCCATTGCCCTACAAATTATTCATTTAATTCAAAAACAATTTCCAGAAATGAATGTTATGGCTGGAACGGTCATTGATCCAGATCAAGTCGCTCAGGTACAAGATGCAGGAGCGTCCGTAGCGGTCTCCCCAAACCTAAGCAGAAAAGTTTTGGAGGAAGCTTCAGCAAAAGCGATGCCCTTTGTGCCTGGAGTGGCTACACCCACTGAAATTGGTCTAGGAATTGAAATAGGATTGGATACCTTTAAATTTTTTCCTGCAGAGATGATAGGCGGTATGGGCTATTTGAAGAGAGTTTATGCGCCCTACGCTCATAAAAAAATTCAATTTATTCCACTGGGAGGCATCACTGAGGAGCTAATTACTGAGTACACAAGGGAAAACTTTATTCTAGCTCTAGGAGGATCATGGATATCCAACAAAGAACTAATCAAAACAAAAAGCTGGGAACAAATCACCAAGAATGCCCAATTTGCGAAGTCTAAATTAGCCTAGCGATAAAGTAGGTTCAGTAATCCCCTTGCCTATTGATCGCCATTTAGAAGAAAGATAACTCCACCAGCAATATTTTTGGCATGGTCTCCGATACGTTCGATCGATTTAGAAATCAGCATCAGATCAAAGCGAGCTGCATCCGACATTTCATCTCTGAATGCTTCGTTGGATAAAATATCAAAATGCTTTTGATTAATTGCATCAATTTCGTGATCCCTTTTCAAAATAAGAAAGGCTTTATCTATGTCTTCTTTAACAAAACATGAAATCGAATCATTGACCAATTCACAAACAAGTTTGCCCATCTCTGAAAGATTTAATGTGTTTTTAAGAGAGCCTTCGGTAGTGAGCAAACGATACGATTTTTGTGCAATACTGTGTGCTTCATCAGCAATTCGCTCGAAATCTTTACTCGCCTTTAGAGCAACAACAAGCAGCCTTAAATCAGAAGATACTGGCCCTCTTAGGCTCATATAGCGGATACACGCATGCGAAATTTCCATTTCTAGCACATCGACGTAATCGTCCATTTTGTAAGCCTCATTGACTTTATCTAAATTGTTTTCAATCAAACCTTCTACGGCCAATTGAACGACTTGGTGTGACTTTTCACCGAGTAAAATTAATTTATTTTCTAGTTCAGTTAATTCTTTGTGGAAATATCGTTTCATAAATTCTTGTCAGGAATTCTAAGTTTTTGTCTATCCAAAACGACCGGACACATAAGCCTCTGTTTTGGAATTTTTTGGATTCATGAAAATTTGTTCTGTGGTTTCATATTCGACTAAGCGACCAAGGTAAAAAAATGCAGTCCTATCAGAGACACGAGCCGCCTGCTGCATATTATGAGTCACCACAACAATCGTATAATTTTTTTTCAATTTATGGATTAACTCTTCAACCTTTGCGGTCGCTACTGGATCCAAAGCCGAGCAAGGCTCATCCATCAAAATAATCTTTGGTTTAACGGCTAACGTTCTTGCGATACATAATCGTTGTTGCTGACCTCCGGATAAGCCTAAAGCACTCTTATTAAGGCGATCTTTAACTTCATCCCAGAGTGCTGCCCCTCGTAGTGAACTTTCCACTGTTTCATCCAATTCACTGCGTTTCTTCACTCCTTGAATACGCATTCCATAGGCAATATTTTCGTAAATTGACTTGGGAAAAGGATTTGATTTCTGAAATACCATTCCCACATGCTTTCGCAATTCAATGACATCAACATCTTTATTATAGATATCAATATCGCTGATGCGTATCGTTCCTTTTTTGATATTAGCACTATTGATCAAATCATTCATTCGATTAAAACAGCGCAATAAAGTCGATTTACCGCAGCCTGATGGACCAATAAAAGCGGTCACCTCTTTCTTAAAAATATCCATAGAGATATTGAAGAGTGCTTGGGAATCCCCATAAGCAAAATCTAAATCCTTAGTCTTAATGACCGGCTTCGGTGGCTTAGTAGGTTGTGCTTGTTTTTCTTGGATATCGAAATTCACATTCATGTTTAATTAGTGTTATAGGAAATATAAAAAGATTACCAATCATATTTTTTTCTAACTTTAACTCGTAATATAATACTACTTAAAGCAAACATGCCAACGATCAGTAAAAAGACAAAGGCGGTGCCGTATTGCATACTCTGCGTATACTCATTTTGCGGAATTTTTGAGCTCACCACATAGATATGATAAGGAAGTGCCATGACCCCTTGAAAAAAGAAGTCTGTAGATTGCTCCAATCCTTCCCAAGGTAATCGATCTCTTAGTGCAAATGCCGCGGTAAACATAATCGGTGCAGTCTCGCCGGCTACACGAGCAATACCCATGATAGAAGAAGTCAATATCCCAGGCATCGCATAAGGCAAAACATTGGTGCGAATACAGGTCCATTTCGTAGCTCCGAGTGCCAAAGAACCTTCTCTAAATCCTTTAGGAATTGCCCTCATTGATTCTTCACTAGCAGTTATAATTACAGGTAAAGCCATCAAAGCTAAAGTAAACCAACCCGCAATCAATGAAACACCCCAGTCTAGATAGAGCACAAACAAACCAAAGCCAAATAAGCCAAAAACAATAGAAGGCACACCTGATAAATTCAAAATGGATAAGCGAATTGATTGTAAAACTTTTCCTGGGCGACTGTATTCGCTTAAGTAAATGGCACAAAGAACTCCTAAAGTTAAAGCGATAAGAATGGAACCGAAGACGAGCAAAGTTGTTCCAATAATTGCAGGTCCAATCCCCCCACCACTGTAGGCATAGGTATTGTAGACATAATCATCATCAGAAGGAGTTTCGGATAAATTGCGAAATTCGGAATCACTGAACAATAATCGACGTTCTTTTCGCTGAATATCCAACAGTTTTATTTCTTCATTCAGTTCTTTTATCGCCAGTGTATAGGCATTCGCCTCTTCAATATTAGAATTTGAAAGCGCTTTTCGTTGAATACTTTTACTTAAAATATCGGCTTTTGCCGCCTTCAACTGAGAATCAATATCTACAGGCTCAAAAACATGGAGCGTTTGCGGTTTTTCCGTTAAAAATTGGACATTTATAAATGGAGCTTCGCTGATAAAAATAACTTTAGACCCCTTGTAAGCGATATCCCAAAATAAATACCCCGCTAAAACGATAATCAAATAAGTAAAAAAACGTAAAACAAATGTTGTTGAAATCTCCAAAAATTTATTCAGAGAAAAACGCCTAGAAAAAATGTGGGCTCTTTGTTGTTGATTATCTGACTCCATGACTCTTTCCCCTAGCTTTCCATTTTATTGTATTTTTTAACCACATATTGAGCACTCAAATTAATAATTAAAGAGGCAATAAAGAGAACTATACCC
>JAQCDT010000125.1 GCA_027620575.1 Verrucomicrobiota bacterium | reverse complement strand
CACGCATGCAAGATAGGCTTGAGTCCAACGCTTGAGCTTTTCTTCACCTCCGTTGTTCATGATCTTTTCATATTTAAACCATCCCCACGGCTCGGCTAAATCTCGATCTTCAGCAAGAATTTTTGCACAGTCCTCTAAATCATCTTTAAGGTAAGGTGCTAATTCAATAGTTTCTAAAGGAAACATATCAAAGAATTCTTGAGGTGCATACCATGGAGAATGCGGCCGAGAAAACCCGACCGTTAAAATGAAAGGCTGCTCTTTTTTCTCACTGAGAAATGCCACTGCTTCATTGGCGTGGATTTCGTCAGGCATTAAATCTCGATTGTGCCCATCACGAAATTCCCAAGGTTGGCCATTATAAAACATTGTCCACCCATAATTTTCTCCGTAGCTGGATATATCCTGAATTGGACCAAAGCCATCACCCCAGTTTCCCACCTTTTCATTTTCGGGCCACCATGGGGGTAATACTCCACGCCTAAAATTCGCTTCTTGTCCATCATTTGGAATCGGCCCAAAATTCGGATAAGATCCCCAACCAGAACTTCCATCTGTATTTTGAAAAATATCTAATTTCTGATGACCGTTATGGTGGATTTTTCCCGTAGCAAAGTTATAATAGCCTTGGCTCGTGAAGACTTCAAATAAAGTCTTTTTTGTTTTTAACACTGAATTCTGATACCAGCGTTCTTTGTGTTGGTTTCCACCATACAAGCCAGTTGAAATAGGATGCAACCCACTCCACATACTGGCACGAGAAGGTCCGCAAATGGGAGCATTCGATGCCGCATTCGTGAATCGTACACCCGACTCAATTAAACGATTTATATTGGGTGTAATAGCTTGAGGATGTCCTCCCATTCCTTCGATAGAATCATTTAAGTCATCACAAATAATGATAACTATATTCGGCTGCTTTTCTTCATCAGCAAACAAAATAGCCCCTAAGGCTAAAAACAAAATTGGGATAATTTTTTTCATAAATATAAATATAATTGATAAACTTTATTCGACTAATTTTCGAATGGCAAAATACGCAGGCTTAGGACTGTAATCTCTATCGAAAAGTGCGGGATAAACGGTTCGCCCTTTAACAGGCCAATCCCTCAACCAAGAATGATGATCGACCACACCCCAGAAGCTCACTCGTTCAATCAAATCGCTGTACTCTAAAAAGACTTTAAATAAGGATGCGTATTTCTTGGCTTGTTTTTTGAGTATTTTATCAGGAATACCATCGGTGTAAGGATCGAGTTCTTTCAATCGTTGAACGTTGAGTCGGATATCTGCACCCATTTCTGTGTCCTTAGGATGAGGCAAGACCCGAACATCTAACTCAGAAATACTGACTTTAACACCCACTTCGGATAGAATATCCAATGCCTTTCTTAAATCACTATTAGTCGGCCATTCTAAATGCCAATGTCCCTGCATACCCACACCATGAATCGGAATCCCTTTATCTTTTAAATCCTTTACCATATCCGCTACAAATTGCGTTTTCACTAAATCTGTCATGCTATAATCATTGTATAAAAGCAAGGCATCGGGATCGGCTTCATGAGCAAATCGATACGCCAACTCTATGTAATCTTCTCCGATAATTTTATACCACGGTGATTCCCTCAAAAAAGCTACTTGCTTACCATCTTCATATTTTAAATCCACCGCCTCATTTACGACATCCCAATATTTAATTTTCCCTTTGTAGCGAGTCACCACTTTGTAGATATGGTCTTTCATGCGTTGGATTAAGACTTCACGAGACACTGTGTTTCCTTGCTTGTCTTTAAAAATCCACTGCGGAACTTGGTGATGCCACACTAAGGCATGACCCACTACTTCCATCTCTGCTTTGTTTGCAATATGCAATAAGGCATCGCTTGGTTTAAAATTAAACACACCTTCCTTTGGCTGAACGTACTGCATTTTCATGCTATTCTCCGCGGTTAAGCAATTAAACTCACCAATTAACAAAGCGAGTTCTTCCTGATCTTGCCTAAATAAAGAATTACCTTCCAGGCCTCCTGCCAAAATGTTACCCACTAAAAACTTATCAGCATATAAATCTTTTAAGGGAACATACTGAGAAGCATGTTGGCTAGCGGCGAGCAACAGGGATTGAGAATACACTATTAAGATGAATGTGAGTGAAAGTAAGCGAATCATAAATAAAGAATTAATTTAAAGTTTTTGTTTTCCTAGTTTTGAATGTTTTTCCAAGTAATGCTTGTAAGGCATACTATCGTAACGAATCACCTCATCTCTAACCACTGGATTATTGAGATCAGGAAAAGGATTTCGTTCGAGAGCATGAAATAGTCTTTTCCTTGCTTCAAGTACCTCAGCTGATGAAAAGTCCGTTATCTGTGTATAATCTTTTTTCGACATTGAGCCATTGCAACGATAGAGTCGACCTTCTGCATTTCCATAAATAGGATCGACTGCTTCAAGTAACCAATCATCAGACCGAGCCATTCTGGCTGTAGCAATATAACTGATGATTGAATCTCTATATTTTTCGGTCTCTCCAAGTAAAAAAGATTTCATACTCAAGCCATCGAGTTCGTAGCCACTCGGTACTGAGACATTTGCAAAATCAATAATGGTGGGAAATACATCAGCAAACTCCATCAATGCATTGGTCGATCCTCGTTTTTGGATCAATCCAGGACAATTTACAATAAAAGGGACTCGCGGCCCTTCCTCGGTTGCGTGCATTTTACTCGCCCCCGAAGTTCCATTATCCGAGGCAAAAATAATAATTGTATTTTCTCTAAGACCTAAGTCCTGTAACGCACTGACTAAACGACCTACCATTGCATCTACATAGAGATTTAAATCTTTCAAATCGCCTCCTGTATTTGTCCCAACAACACCTTCTTCTGGAATAGTAGGCAACCCTCCGCCTGCTATATCATGTACTAAGTTCATTGGAAAATATGCAAGGAATGGCTCGTCTTTGTTGCGTGCCATAAAATCAATTAAATAATCTGTATACAAATCAGGGGCAAAATCCGTTTCGTCCGTATCCACCATCTCTCCATTATGTGTGACTGCCGGATGCCAAAAACGAGAAGGCACAGGCTTTGATCCAGGAAACTTCCATTTGCCTTCAAATAATCCATCATACGATCCATCTTTAGGTAATTTTTCATTGGCGTTAATATGCAAGTAATATTCGCCAAACCCCACATATTCTGAACTAGGATTATGATGCCCTAATGCCATTTGCTTTCCAGTAATTGCTGTTTTGTATCCCGCTTCCTTTAGAACACGCGCAAAGGTTAAATGCCCCATTGCATAATCCCAACGACCATAATCGGCAACTTTGACCCGTAAATCGTTATGCCAAACGCCCGTACGACTTGGGTAGCGACCCGTAGTTAATAAAGCCCTTGATGGGGAACACATTGGCGTGGCCCAAGCCATATTAAAAAAGACTCCTTCTTCAGCCAAGGAATCTACATTTGGTGTCTGATATTCTGTGTTTCCGTAACAGCTAAATGCATTCGGGCTAATATCATCCACCATAATAATTAAAAAATTAGGACTATCTTTTAACGCATTAGATGTATTAGCTTCGCCATGAATTGAACTGAAAGCACATACGCATAAAATCACCCAATTGACTAATTTGATACGACTGTAGTATTTTTTATCCATCTTGAGAAAGTGTGACTGTTAATCGATTATTTCCTTTGCTTGCTTCAAAATTAGCGACAAAGGTTTGTCCTTCAAAGTTAACGAATAACTGATAAGACCCAAAAAAACCTCTAAACTCAAACATACCTTGGCCAGACAATTTACCCTCTTTTTGGGTATTCCATTGCTGATTAATTAATTCATCTAAAACAAAATAAACGGGCTTCGGCTCTCCATTAACATTGAGTAAGCCTGAAGGCATGCCTCGCCAAGGATCTAAATCTGTTATTGTCCACCAAGTGATCGACTCAACTGATGGATGACTGAAAGCCAACGTATAAAAATCTCGAGTTAACTCCGCCTGGTATTGCTCCAATTCTGGCGTACCTTCTA
>JAQCDT010000124.1 GCA_027620575.1 Verrucomicrobiota bacterium | reverse complement strand
GAGGGAAAAGATCGCTTCATCCATAATAAATTAGGAGCTAATTTTCATACTATAGATGGAATTAGTGGGGTGTCTTTTTCTGTTTGGGCACCTGCAGCAAAGCGAGTATCACTTGTAGGTGATTTTAATTTATGGGACGGGCGTTGTCACATGATGAGGGGGCTAGGGTCTTCAGGTATTTGGGAGATATTTATTCCTGGCTTAACAGAGGGCGTGAAATATAAATTTGAAATTTTAGGCGAAGCAGGGGTGCCATTTTTAAAAACAGACCCCTATGGCAAGTACTTTGAATCGCCGCCACACAATGCCTCAATTGTTTACGATACGTCTAATTATAAATGGGGTGATGAACAATGGCTTAAAAAGCGTGAAAGTGTCCATTGGAAAAATGCACCATGCTCGATTTACGAAATGCATTTAGGTTCTTGGAAGCGAAAGATCGAAGATGCAAATCGTCCATTATCTTATCGAGAAATCGCAGATGAGTTAGTTCCCTATTTGAAAGACATGAAATTCACGCACGTTGAATTTATGCCTTTAGCGGAACATCCCTTTGATGGCTCTTGGGGCTATCAAGTCACGGGCTTTTTTGCTCCAACTCAGCGGTTTGGAAGTCCTGAAGATTTTAAATATTTGGTCGATCAGTTACATCAAAATGATATCGGTGTAATTATGGATTGGGTACCTGCCCATTTCCCCGAAGATCGCTTTGCATTGGCCCGATTTGATGAAACGGCTCTTTATGAGCACGAAGACCCTCGGCAAGGAAAGCATCAAGACTGGGGAACTTTAATATTTAACTATGAGCGTTGTGAAGTGAAATCATTTTTGATTTCCAATGCATTGGCTTGGTTTGAACATTTTCATATTGATGGTTTGAGAGTGGATGCAGTGGCTTCGATGCTCTATCTCGATTACTCTAGAAAAGAAGGTGAATGGGTGCCTAATAAATATGGAGGTAGGGAAAATGTAGATGCTATTTATTTTTTACGAGAAGTGAATGATGCAGTGCATAAATATTATCCAGGTGCATTGATGATTGCGGAAGAATCAACTTCCTTTGATGGGGTTTCAAAAGGAACAGAATCGGGTGGTCTGGGCTTCGACTTCAAATGGAATATGGGCTGGATGCATGATATTTTGCACTATATGCAAAAAGATCCAATTTACCGAAAGTATGAACACCATCATTTAACATTTGGTATGCTTTATCAGTACAGTGAATCATTTGTTCAGGTATTTTCTCATGACGAAGTGGTTCATGGAAAGAGTTCAATGCTATCTAAGATGCCTGGGGATTCTATTTCTGCAAAAGCAAATCAATTAAGAGCACTTTATGGCCTCATGTGGTTATGGCCAGGTAAGAAGACATTGTTTATGGGTAGTGAGTTTGGACAATCTGCTGAATGGAATTATGCTCAAAGTCTCGATTGGCATTTATTAGAATATCCCGATCACCAAGGTATTCAGTCAGTGGTGCGTGATTTGAATGATTTATACATAAATATTCCTGGATTAGCTAATGGAGATGTTGATTCACGCTGTTTCGAGTGGATTGCTTGTGCAGATGCCGAAAGTGGCGTAATTGCATTTATTCGATGGGGTGAGACAGAGAGCGATAGTTTAGTGGTGGTTGCACACTTTACTCCAATTTATCGAGAAAATTATCGTGTAGGCGTTCCGCTTGATGGTTATTACAAGGAGATATTGAATACAGATGCCAATGAATACGGAGGCTTTGGCTTTGGCAATAGTGGCGGTGTTCACTCTGAATCAGTAGGCTGGGACAATCGAGATAACTCAATCTCGATTAATTTACCGCCAAATTCTCTTACGGTATTTCGTTATACAAAAAAATAACGCATTATGAATGTATGGCTCTGTCATAAACATTCATCGCCGCTTCTTTGATCGATTCACTTAAAGTAGGGTGTGCATGAATTGTACGAGCAATATCTTCGGATGAACCACCATATTCCATGTGGGCAATACAAGCACTGATCATCTCTGAACCTCCTTTGGCAATAAGCTGAATGCCTAACAAGCGGTCACTTTTTGCATCGGAAATAATTTTCACACTGCCATCCGTAGCATCGGAGGCAATCGCACGACCATTGGCACTTAAGTTGAATTTTCCAATTTTTATAGCTAGATTTTGTTCTTTAGCTTTTGCCTCTGTAAGTCCAACAGAAGCAATTTCTGGTTCGGTATAAACAACATTAGGGACAACCTCATAATTAACATGGCCCGCTTGGTTTGCAATCAGTTCAATACATGCAACAGCTTCCTCTTGAGCTTTATGGGCAAGCATAGGTCCATCAATCACATCACCAATTGCATAAATGGAATCAATTTCTGTTTGATACTTTTGGTTGACCATTATGCGTCCGTGCGAATCGGGTTTTAAACCAATGGCCTCTAAATTTAAATTGTCTGTATTCGGAACTCTTCCAATAGCCACTAGTACTTTGTCTGCTTCTAAAGTACTAGTTTTTCCACCCGATTCTAGAGTTAATGTAACCTGTTTTGCATCTTTTTTGCATTCGGTAACTTTGGTATTGAGATGAAAGTTCAATCCCTGCTTTTTGAAAATCTTTTGAGATTGATCGGCAATATCCTTATCGTATCCTGCGAGAATTTGTGGAAGAAATTCAATGACATCGACTTGTGCTCCCAGACGTGACCAAACGGATCCAAGCTCAAGTCCAATGGCACCCGCTCCAACGACCGCAAGGTTTTTAGGAATTTCATTAAATGCAATGGCATGATCACTGGTAACAATATTCTCTCCATCGATCGGCAAACTTGGAATTTCTTTAGGCTTCGATCCAGTCGCAATTATGATTTTTTTAGAACTGATGATTTCCGCATCTTTTTTGCTGGAATCATTATGAATAGACAGTTCGGTAGTCGATTTGAAGGCAGCGGTTCCTTGAAAAACTTTGATTTTGTTTTTCTTCATCAGGTGTTCAATCCCTGATCTTAATTGCTGAACCGTCTTATCCTTTTTTTGCATCATAGTTGGAATATCCACATTTAGGTTGGATGTCTCAATTCCATGCTGAGAGGCATTATGGTTTAAAGTGTGATAAATTTCAGAAGAATGCAGAAGTGCTTTACTAGGGATGCAACCAACATTCAAACAAGTACCTCCAAGGTTGGCGCTTTTCTCAATGAGTGCGGTTTTGAAGCCTAGATGCGCACTTTTTATAGCAGCAATATATCCTGCTGGGCCAGAACCAATAACGGTAATATCAAATTGCGTGCGATCACTCATATATATTTTTAAAGTCCGATTAATAAACGATCTGGATTTTCAATTGCATGCTTTATGTGATTCAAAAAGGTCACAGCCTCTTTTCCATCAATTAATCTATGATCATAGCTTAAAGCTAGATACATCATTGGCCGAGCAACAATCTCACCATTCACAACGACCGCTCTTTCTTGTATATTGTGCAGTCCGAGGATAGCTGGTTGAGGAAAATTAATAATTGGAGTGCTTAACATTGAGCCATAAATACCGCCATTTGAGATCGTAAATACACCACCTTCTAAATCTTTAAGCTGAATTTTTGATTCTCTGGCATCTTTTGCAAAATCAAGTATGCTTTGCTCAATCTCTTGAAAAGATTTCTGTTCGCAATCTCTAACAACTGGAACTAGTAAGCCTTTTTCTGTCCCGACCGCGATACCAATATCATAGTAATGTTGTTGCACAATATGATCTCCTTCGATGCGTGCATTAACAGCTGGTACACTTTGCAGAGCATTGACCACAGCTTTTGTGAAAAAAGACATGAAGCCTAATTTGATTCCGTAACGTTTTACAAAAGATTCTTGGTGGGTTTTTCTTAATTGAATCACACGACTCATATCCACTTCATTGAAAGTCGTGAGTAGAGCCGCTTCTTGGGTCGCATGAACAAGTCGCTGAGCAATCTTCTTTCTCAAAGGGCTCATCTTTTTACGAGTTTCACGAGAAGATGGATCAGAAGAGACAGGTGTCGTGCTTTTTGCGACAGAATCTATTTGGGCTGATGTGTGTT
>JAQCDT010000123.1 GCA_027620575.1 Verrucomicrobiota bacterium | reverse complement strand
AGTTAAAGTGAGTATAAAAGCAGGCGACGGTGGTGATGGTTGCTTTAGTTTTCGTCGTGCAAAATACGAGCCCAAAGGTGGTCCAGATGGTGGTAATGGTGGGCGTGGCGGCTCGGTGATTTTAGTTGGAGATACGAATGTAGCGGATTTGACGGATTTTTATTTTAAGCCGATTTTAAAAGCGAAGAATGGTGAAACTGGAAGAGGTAGTGATCAGCACGGGGCAAAAGGCAGTAATTTAATGGTTAAAGTTCCAGTCGGGACAGTGATAATCAATCGTCAAACTGAGGAAGTGGTTGCCGAAGTCATCGAACATGGTGCAGAGGTATTATTACTCGAAGGCGGTGAGGGCGGAAAAGGTAATATGCAATTTAAATCCTCAACAAATCGGGCTCCCAGAGAATTCACCCTCGGTAAGCCTGGAGATTCTGGTGAATTTCTCTTTGTTATTAAAACCATTGCGGATGTCGGATTGGTGGGGTTTCCCAATGCAGGCAAATCTACGCTTTTAAATACTTTAACAAATGCACATCCCAAGATGGCATCGTATCCATTTACCACCCTTTTCCCAACAGTCGGTATTTTAGAATATCCTGAATTATATGAACGTATTACTTTAGCGGATATTCCTGGTTTAATTGAGGGAGCGAGTGAGAATAAAGGACTTGGACATCGTTTTTTAAAGCATATAGAGCGCTGTAAAGTTCTATTGGTTATGGTGGATCTGCAAGGAACGGATAATCGTGATCCTGTTGGAGATTATCGCATTCTACTGAAGGAACTTAAGCTATACATGCCTAAGTTATTGAAAAAACCTATGTTAATTGTGGGCAATAAATTAGATGAGCCCGATGCAGAGGCTAATCTTAAAAAGCTGAAAGCAAAGGTAGAAAAATACAACGTGATCGGAATTTCTTGTTTGTCTGAAGACGGTCTTGAAGAATTAAAATCAAAGGCTTTTGACTTAGTAATGGATGTACGCAAAGCATCTGCGGAAGAAACTTCAGACGAAGACTCATACTTAGGCTAATTCAGTTTCTTTGATCGGTTTTTCTAGGGGTCCTTTTAGTAAATACCATGTCACAAAGAATGCGCCCCAATAAAAAAGGGTGCCAAGTAATTCATGAAGAAAATCATAATACTCAAAGAGAAAAGGTGCGATGAATATTATGCTTATGATGCGCAAGACATTGAAAGAGAAACCAATGAAAAGAGCGGCAATTGTATTGATGAATCCATCAACAAAACTATGCCTTTTATAAACAGATAACAGTAGGCTAATCAGCACACTATTTAAAATAATGCCAAAACCATTGCACTCCGAAGCGACATTGAAATTTCTTTCTTTAAATTGAATAATTAAATCAGGTGAATTTTCATGTTTCAAGGCGATGAAGAAATCAACTGATTGCCCGAAGAGTTCGATTAAAAACACACTCCAGTGGGCAGCCAAGGCTCTCAGAGGCCAATCGACTTGAATCATGAATAGGCTTAAAAAAAGAAATAGAATAAAGGTAATTGAAGAAGAGTAAGTGATTCGAGAAATTTCCGTACCGAAGACAAAGAAAACAAAACTCGAAAGTGCCATCACCATAGAGGACACAATCGATAGACTATAAATTATACTGAGAATGAATGAATCTAACTGAAAAATAAATAGCGTGGCTTTACTTGCTACAAATATAAGCAATAAGGAAAAAGCGATTGTTAAGCTTTTTTGACAGTGCTTATTTATTTTCAAAGCATTTTTAATTGTAGGGCTTTCAAATCGGTATAGCAAAATGATTGCTAAACTTAAGGTTATCAAAGAATGCAATACACGAGTTTCTGAGAGGGTATTTTCTGCAAATGATAAAGATACAGGAGCAAAGGAGAGTAATAAAAAAGTGACAATTGTTAATTCTAACCAAAAATTCGGTCGCTTGACTCGATCTTTTAATGTTTGAAGCAGTTGGGACCTTAAAGCCATTATAATTTTTTAGGGTCAATTTGTTCAGGAGCTCTTGGGTCAGTGCCAGCACTTTTGTAATATTTCCCAGTCGTCGTATCCTTTTTGTATTGAGTGAACCCTTGTTTATGAAGATTTGAAGGGTCTAATTGTTTTTTGGTCGTTGCATCAGAATATTGGGTATTAATTGAGGGTGCAGAAAAATATTTTTTAATTGGATTTCCAGTTATTGGATGGACTTTCAAAGTGGGTTCATTGATTTTTTGTGAAACATCAAAGGGCTCACCTTCGCTACCATCGGGAAAAATCTCATAATATTGATAAATAGGCATAGAATAAAATCGTAATTCTAATTTTTACCATAGAATTGCAATTAGGGGATGTAAATTTCAAATTATCGCTTGCATGAAAATGATGTCTCAGTAAGTTTCAGAGTATTCTTACTAATATTATACAAAGCTTATCACTATGAACACACAAACGGTTGCCTATGATAGCAAAGTCGAAGGGGAAGTTATCGTCACTCGTGCAGACGCTGTTATCAATTGGATACGAAAAAATTCTGTTTGGCCAATGCCTATGGGGCTTGCTTGTTGTGCGATTGAGCTGATGGCTGCAGGGGGTTCTCGGTTTGATATTTCACGTTTTGGCATGGAAGTGATGCGTTTTTCACCGAGGCAGGCCGATTGTATGATTGTTGCCGGTACGGTGACCTATAAAATGGCAGAGGTTGTACGAAGAATTTATGAGCAAATGGGGGACCCTAAGTGGGTAGTTGCAATGGGTGCATGTGCAAGTTCAGGAGGTATGTACCGTTCCTATGCAACATTACAAGGAGTGGATCGAGTCGTGCCAGTGGATGTGTATATCAGTGGTTGTCCTCCTAGACCTGAAGCGCTTTTGGATGCTATGATTAAATTGCAAGAAAAGATCAAAAATGAAAATTCTGTGAAGAATTTATTAGCAGAGCATCCGGTAAAAAAGATTCGCCAAGACGCTGCATCCTAAGCGAGAGTTATAATTTGGAGGTAAAAAATTTAAGTGAATGAAATAGAAAAAAGTGAATTGTTGGATCGTTTTGCCTATCTGAGTGAGCGAGATAGCTCGGATCACCTAGCAGTGAACTGTCCAGCCGATCAGCTTATTGAATTTTGTACAGTATTACGAGATGAGTTTCAGTTTGATATGTTGCTCGATGTCACGGCAATAGATTGGGATGTGGCAACTCCAAGATTTACTGGAGTGTATCATTTTTACTCTACCGTAAAGCAGATGTACATTAGGGTCGCATCAGATTGTAAGGATAATATTAAGCCAACTTTACCGAGTCTTGTTCCCTTATATTCTGCGGCTGATTGGCATGAACGTGAAACCTACGATTTAATGGGTATTGTTTATGAAGGGCATCCAAATCTTAAACGAATTTTAATGTGGGATTCATATCCTTATCATCCATTGAGAAAAGATTTTCCATTAGCGGGTATCGAAACACCTTTGCCAGCAGAAGATATTGTTGGTCAAACTAATCTTAAAGTCGCAGCGGCACCTATGATGGGTGGGCCATTCGTTTCATCAGGCGATGGTAAAATGAGCCAAACTGAGCCAAAGGCTAAAGACGAAAGCTGGAACGAGGAAAAAGGGAAATAATTTTTAAGATACGGAGAGCAATTTTATGGGAGAAGTTAAAGAAGTTTCAGTTGGAGATATCGGTGCAAGGGCAGCGAATGTAGATCCAGAATTAAAGACAGAAACGATGGCTTTAAATGTAGGGCCTTCTCACCCTTCAACTCATGGTGTGTTGCGATTAATGATGCAATTGGATGGCGATTTAATCAAAGAATGTGAACCCGTCATTGGCTATTTGCATCGAGGTGATGAAAAAATTGCCGAAAACATGACTTATAATCAGTTTATTCCTTACACTGATAGATTGGATTATCTTGCCCCTTTATCGAATAATGTGGCTTATGCACTGGCCGTAGAAAAATTAGCGAATTTAGAAATACCAGATCGTTGTCAGGCCATACGTGTTATTTGTTGCGAGTTGGCGAGAATTTCTTCCCATCTTCTTGGAGTAGGTGTGTATGGGATGGATGCAGGTTCATGGACTGTTTTCATGTATACTTTTACCGAGCGAGAAAAGCTTTACAC
>JAQCDT010000122.1 GCA_027620575.1 Verrucomicrobiota bacterium | reverse complement strand
AAAAGCGGGTATAATATAAGTATTTTGAAACGCCCCAGTCGAGTTATGTTGAAGCGCTTGATTCATTTTTGTTTCAGAAAGTAAATTTATTTGAGGTAGGGCCGGACTGACCACAATAGCGCTTTCAATTTTACCTCCCAATGTGTCTATACCTTCGGTGAAGGAAGAGCCTAAAATCAAAAATAGTATACAGTGCCTTGAAACACTTTCTTCAATAAATGCTTTTTGCTCATTAAGGCTAATGCTTTTTTCTTGGGTAATTATAGGTAGAAGTGGGTCGATTTCTTTTAAATAAGTTTCAATATCTTGTGCATATTGATAACTTGGGAAAAAAACAACCGTTGGTTTTTCAGAATACTGGAAGACTGTCTGAATAGTTTCCGCAGTAGTCATGTAATGATTTGCACGCTCTTTGTATCGTGTATCAACTCTTTGATCAATAGCTACCGTATAAGCTTCTGCCCGCCAAGGTGCGAAGCCTTTTGCTAAAGAAAGTTCAGAATTTTCTAGCCCAATTTTTTCTCGGTAATAATCAAAAGGTTCAAGAGTTGCGGACATATGAATACTAGATGCAAATGGTTTCAGGCAATTAGAAATCCAATCCGACGGGTCTAAGCAACTTATGCTTAGATGTTCATTTTTAGGACTCCAAAGTAAATAGTTTTCCTTATCATTTTTCAGTTTTTCAGCGATTTGAGGAATTTCGTAAAGTTTATTAATTTCATTACGATTGATCGAATCAGAATCAATGTGGGTGTCCTTAAGTTCGGTACTAAAATCATCTAAATGATCTAGGAAGAGATAAGTATCGGTCGCTGATAAAAGTTCTTTTTCTTTTAGTTTTCTCAGAAAATCCAAGATTTCTGAACCGATCTTATATAAGAGCATTTTCCCTTCAGTCAGCAGGGTATTTTCTATAACGTATTCCCAGCTTTTTGATGAAAGCTCAAAAGAAAGTGCGTCTGCTGTGCGTTCAGGTAAATTGTGTGCTTCATCTATAATAACTAGAGTCTTTTGAGGATTGAAGCCGTAGGTTTCCCAAAAGACGTTTCGACTATTTGGAGCAAACAAATAGTTAGTATCACCAATCCAAATTTCAGCAAATTGTAGTGCCCACTTCGTCAATGCATATGGGCAAAGTCCCAACTCAATTCCTTTAGCTTTCGCTTCCTCTGTGGAAAAGTTACCATTCTCAAAAAGAAATGTAGGATCTAATCCAGCTGTCTGGATTCTTTGGTTAAAACTCTCGTCACATTTTGTATCTAGGCTGCATTGATGAGAATCGCTAATTATACTAAGCTCGTTTCGATTTCGCATCTGAATATTTCGTAATACGCCTGTTTTGTTTAATTGTTTTAATGTTTGTATCTGACCAGTAGATTTTGAAGTCAGATAGATTAAGCGTTCATAAAATCCTTTTTTCATGTGCGTGAACGCATGATGTAATACGATACCCGTTTTCCCAAATCCTGTCGGGGCTTGAAGGAGAATGTGTGAACGATCTAGTGATGCTTTTTCTAAATTGATTAGGAGATCGGCTTGCCCATCCCGTAATTCTGGAAATGGAGAAGCAAGTACAATATCATTCAGTCTTATTTTAGCATTTAATCGGTCATTTAAAAAAGGGAGCAGTGCATCCGTTTGCTGTTTGAAGATAGCTTCAGCATCTTCATCTAAAGATACATTTTGATGGATGCCTGAATTGATATCTACAAAATGAACTTCTGCAGAAAAGCCTAAAGCACTCAGTTTCGAATCTCTTTCGGCTAGATATTTATAAATAGCTATTTGAGCAAAATAGTGTGGATACTTTTCTTTTAAGTATTCCTCTTTTTCTGGTAAAGGATGACTGACACTTTTAATTTCTACTAATTTTTTACGCCTTTGATCCCCTGATACTATTTGATCAATTCTTCCAGTAATCTGAAAATTCCAATTATGTATATGGATACTTTGCTTAAGCGTAACTTCAAATTGGGCTAAAGGGTCTTCTTTCTTTGTTTCCTCATTAATCGTATCGTGCCATTTTCGTCCTAATTCCGCTCGCCATTCAAGTCCACCTGAAACGTAATCATGAACGCCATTTTGGAAACGAGCCAATTCGCCTACGCTAATTTGGATTGTTCTTTCTACAGCATCAATTTCCATTATTTGCCAATCTAGGATGATTCTTATATTGTTCAAACATAAGTATGGAAATTAGTATTAATAGTGATCCTATAATAGCTACAGTAAGGGGAGAGGTGCTTACCAGAATAGCATAACCTAAAAACGGTGCGAAGCTTCCCCTGATTCCAGTTAAGGCCATATGAACAGACATGTAGGAAGAAACTTTTTTAGGTGGGGCTATTTTAGTTACCCAAAGATTCCAAAATATTTTGCCTCCACCTAAAGCGATACCTTGGCAGGCAGATGCAATGGATATGAGAATTAAGCTATCAGATAAGAAGAAAAGAATGACGCTCAGTAAAAAGAACCAATTATTAAGATTTCGAGTAGTGATTAATTTAAGTTTATCAAAAAGATTAGCCCAGAGAAAAGTACTTAATATTTTTGTGACTGCGGGTATCGCTATCATGATCAGTGCGATTTGAGTATTATTTATATCTAAGCCGTATGCTGGGTTTGCGAGATATTCATAACGTATAGGTAAGCATATTAAATTTCCGATACCTAGTATCATCCACGCCCCTAACATAGACCCAAATAGTTTATCTTTTCCTATTAGCGAAATACTCTGAAATGGATTGCCTATGTTGTCTCGAGAAAATGGTTCACTGGGTATCGTTTTTACAATTAGACCCGCTAAAAGTGCTACTATTGCCATAATTATAAACACGATAGTATAATTTTCTATATTAGCGTCTAAAAATTTTCCTCCAATAAACCCAAATAAAATAGCACTTACCGCAGAAAGTACGTTTGGATATTTCATATAGTGCCCCCTCTGATTGGGTGGATAATTTGTCGTGTAAATATCCAGTAACACGGGTCCTTTTTGTACATTGATAATTAAGCTTAGAATGACAAAAGTACCAAAAATAAGTAAGCTATTAACACTGACAGATGCTAAAAGAAAAAGTGCCGTTAAACAGTAAATTAAAGAAGCCGCACTAGATGCGAAGATTTTCTTTCTTGCGAAAAAGTATAAAGAAAGAGGGGTTATCAAAAATCCGATTGGCCCTGCGGCAGCGATCAAAGATTTAAAGTTTGTGTCTGCCTGAAAATAGCGGATAGCAACAACAAAAGCAAAGGTTTGCCAACCAGCCTCCAATATACCGTAAAGAAAAGAGCGAAGACAGTCTTTATAGTGTGTTTGCTGTATGAGTTGAGACACTATTTATTGGCTCCATTCAAGCATGCGTTTTAATGGTGTGTAAGCGAGTTTACGAGTAGTTTCAGGGATCTCAATTTGAGGACTCAAATTTTTTAAACAGTCTCGTAATTTTTCTATGGTGTTCATTTTCATGAAGCGACACTCGTTACAGGCGCAGGTGTTTGTGGGGCCAGCAATGAAAGTTTTATTGGGAATTTCTCTTTGCAATCGATGAATCATTGCCGTCTCCGTGACTATGATAAAGGTGTCGGCTGAACTGTCTTTACAAAAGTGTACCATTTTTTCGGTGGAGCAAACTTCATTGGCAAATTCTCGAACCGTTTGAACACATTCCGGATGCGCTACGATGAGTGCGTCAGGGAATTGATCTTTTATTTTTTTTAGGGCATTGAAAGTGAATAAAACATGTGCGTAACATGAGCCCGGCCAGAGTTCCATTCGACGATTGGTCTGTTGTGATACCCATTGTCCTAGATTCTGATCTGGGACAAACAAGATTTCTTTATCCGCAGGTACTTGATCGACTATCTTCTGTGCATTTCCACTTGTACAAATAACATCAGAAAGTGCTTTGACGCCGGCGGTACAATTGATGTAGGCCACGACATAAACATTTGGGTGCTTTTCTTTGTATGCTTTAAGTTGCTCGGCAGGGCAGGCATCTGAAAGTGAACAACCTGCATCAAGATCAGGTAAGAGTACCGTCTTGTCGGGATTTACGATTTTTGCGGTTTCGGCCATGAAATGTACGCCACAAAAAACAAT
>JAQCDT010000121.1 GCA_027620575.1 Verrucomicrobiota bacterium | reverse complement strand
AACCAAAAAAATAATTTTTAGATAAGTCCCAAAATCATTTTACCTTCTTCAGTGATCATTTCTTGATCCCAAGGTGGATCCCAAACAATACTCACTCTTGCTTCTTTGACACCCGGAACAGTTTCAAGATGATTTTGAGCATCTTCAGCAATTGCCGGTCCCATGCCACAGCCGGGTGCGGTTAAGGTCATTTGCATTTCTATAATGTGTTGTTCTTCCTCTTCTTTAATTTCTAAGGAGTAAACTAATCCTAAATCTACAATGTTTACGGGTATTTCTGGATCGAATACTTTTTTAAGTACAGTCCATAAAGCATCCATCTCTGGCGGGCCTTCGTGGTCTTCGTCTGAATTCTTTTTATTTACAATGATCTCTTCGCCAAGTGCATCAGCATCGCTCCCTTTAATTCGGAACATGCCATTTTCTGTCATGATCGTAAAATTTCCGCCTAATCGATGAGTGATAACAACATTTTCACCTTCGGCTAATTCCATAGGAGTCCCTTGCGGAATTAAAGTGGCTTCTACCGCCCTTGAAAGTATGCGTTTATCTTCGTTCATTGTGCTTATGATCTTATTTTCGAGGCAAATTTTTGTTCTAAAAGTTTTCGAATATTTTCAGCAAGTGAGTCAGAGCCTAATTTTTCTATGATCTCTTCGAAAAATCCCAGTACAATTAATTGCATAGCAACTCTGTGAGGAATACCGCGACTGAGCATGTAGAACAGTTCATCCTTATCGATATTACCGGTAGTGGCACCGTGTGAACATTTCACATCGTTGGCGAGGATTTCTAATCCAGGCAGTGCATTGGCATCGGCTCTTTGGTCGAGCAATAAATTTCGATTTGTTTGGTATGCATCGGTTTGCTGTGCTCCTTCTTCGACTTGAATCAGCCCCGAAAAGATCGTTCGACTCGTGTCAAACAATGCATTTTTATAGAGTAAATCAGAGACTGAATTTGGAGCATTGTGGGTCTGAAAGGTTCTTTGATCAAACTCCTGAGTCTCTTCAGCTACTGATAGGGAATACATTGTGACGTGTGCACCTGAACCATTAATTTGGATTTGGTTCTCATAGCGTGCTTTCGCTGCACCCAAATTAATAGCAATGTTTTCAAGTTGGGTATCTCTATCAGCAATGGCAGAATCTAGCTGAAACGATAGTGTTTTAGCATTAAAGTTTTGTATTACTTTTCTGTAAACATTTGCCGATGGATGGGCTTGAATATGACTTGCAGAAATATTTAAGCTCTCATTTTCTTGAGTGGTTGAAGCCAAGACATCGATTAATGAGACTTTTGATTGTGCTTCGGCTATGATCAGTGTGTGAGGGCAAATTAGACCTTTGTCCTTATTTGACCAATGGTAAACGGCAATAGGTTGATTAATTTCAACGCCTTTTGGAACATACAGTACTGCGCCTGCTTTAACATTTGCTACATGCAGTCCAAAATATTTTTGAGAACCTAATCGAGTCCCATCCTTTAAAAAATAAGGCTCCAAAAGATCAGAGTGTTTTTCAATAGCTTCATTGAGTGATACAAAGCAAACACCTTTATCCACTAAGTCTTTGGGTAAGGACTTAGTTTGTACTAAATGGTCATCAACAAAAATTAGTTCAGCGATCGAATCTTCAACCAATGTTGAATTCGATAATGCATAATCTACCATAGTGACTTCAGGCTTTGGTGCTGGTTTGAATGCATCAATATCTTCAGATAAAACAGAAGCAAAACGCCAGCTTTCATCTTTGGCAGATGGCACAGGTAAACTAGTATAGGTTTCTCTGCCAGAGCTTCGTCTATCGAGTAACCATTGTGGTTCAAGAGTATTAGCGGTCGAATGAGTATTGACTGTAGTATTCATTAAATGATGGAGCTAAAATTAAAATGGTGAATTATCCGACGGACCCTTCCATTTCCATGTCGATAAGGCGTTTTAATTCTACCGAGTATTCCATAGGGAATGCTTTGAGTAGATCATTGACAAACCCATTGACTGCGAGACTCATAGCTTCTCCTTCAGAGAGGCCTCTTTGCATCATGTAGAAAATTTGTTCCGCACTGACTTTTGAAACACTCGCTTCGTGCTGAACTGTATTGCCTTCGCCTCTTGTTGTGATTGCTGGATAAGTGTCGGTTCGGCTATTCGTATTAATAAGAAGGGCATCACACTCCGTATTATTTTTACAATTTTTTAGATGTTTTGGCATGTGAACTTGGCCACGATAAGTCGAACGTCCTTTGCCAATTGAAATAGATTTTGAAATAATGTTACTGCTTGTTTCATCTGCTAGGTGTATCATCTTAGCTCCCGTATCTTGGTGCTGGCCATCATTGGCTAGGGCGATTGACAATACTTCACCACGAGCCTTACGGCCTTTGAGTACAACACCTGGGTATTTCATTGTTAAACGTGAACCAATATTACAATCGATCCATTTAACTTCAGCATTTTCTTCTGCATGTGCACGTTTAGTGACCAGATTGAATACATTATTCGACCAATTCTGCACTGTGATGTATTGAATTTTCGCATTCTTTAGGGCTACTAGTTCAACGACGGCACTGTGAAGGGTAGCTGTTTCAAATTTAGGAGCGGTACAACCTTCCATGTAGGTGATTTCTGCACCTTCATCGGCAATGATTAGGGTTCTTTCAAACTGTCCAAAGTTTTCAGCGTTGATTCGGAAATAAGCTTGTAGCGGTTGTTTTAATTTTACCCCTTTAGGCACATAGATAAAACTACCACCTGAAAATACAGCACTGTTCAGAGCAGAAAATTTGTTGTCAGCAGAAGGAATAACTTTTCCGAAGTAGGGGCGAAAGATTTCAGGATATTTTTCTAAACCTTCTGTAGAACCTACAAAAATAACGCCTTCTTTTTCTAGATCTTCTTTCATTCTAGAATAAGCGGCTTCAGAATCAAATTGAGCTTCGACTCCAGCTAAGAATTTACGCTCTTGTTCTGGAATCCCTAATCGCTCAAAGGTTTCTTTAACATCGTCAGGAACTTCATCCCAAGTGCGACTAGGTTTTTGTCCCTTGGAGAGATAGTAACGAATGTTTTCAAAAACAATGTTTTCTAAATCTTTACTCGCCCAATGTGTAGGCATGGGTTTTTTGTTGAAGATTTCAAGGGCCTTGAGCCTGAATTCTTTCACCCATTCAGCTTCATTTTTTACCTTTGAAATATAGGCTATGGTTTCTTCATTGAGTCCCGTGCCTGCATCGTATGTGTAATCTTCTGGGAAGCTAAAATTACCTTTTTCGTAGTCAACTTGGATCGCTTCCTCTTGTTCGTTGATGATTGATTCACTCATTATTCGTATAATTGACGGGTTTTCTTATTGAGCTACAGAAGAGACAAAAGAGTCTTTTACCCAATCGTATCCTTTGGATTCAAGCTCTTTAGCTAATTCAGCATCACCGCTATGCACGATTTTTCCATCGTACATTACATGCACGACATCAGGAATGATGTAGTCTAAGAGTCTTTGGTAGTGAGTGATGATGAGAAAACCTCTTTCTGGACTGCGCATTAAATTAACACCATCGGCAACAATTTTCAGTGCATCAATATCTAAGCCTGAATCTGTTTCATCCATCAAGCAATAGTCAGGTTCGAGCATAGACATTTGTAAAACTTCACATCGTTTTTTCTCTCCACCCGAAAAACCTTCATTCAGTGATCGTGCGGTGAATTTTCGGTCGATTTTCAAGGCGTCCATTTTGTCATAAAGCTCTTTATAGTATTCTACCGCATTGATGCTTTCATCTTCTGGTAGGCGAGCTTGTTTTGCTGCACGGATAAAGTTAGCTATACTGACACCTGGAATTTCTAAGGGATATTGAAAGGCCAAGAAAAGACCCGCCAAGCTAATTTCGTCGGGTTCTTTACCTAAGATAGACTCACCATCAAGCAAAATTTCTCCAGAAGTGACTTCATAATCTTCATGTCCGGCAATAACTTTAGCTAGAGTACTTTTACCAGTTCCGTTAGGGCCCATTAAAGCATGGATTTCGCCTTTAGGAATAGTTAGGCTAAAGTCTTTAAGAATGGGTTGCATACCCGGGTAAGAAAAAGACACCTGGCTAAGGGTTATCTCTACCTTTTTAATTGGATACGC
>JAQCDT010000005.1 GCA_027620575.1 Verrucomicrobiota bacterium | reverse complement strand
GATCTTTCTGATAGTATAATTCTTAACGCCCCGCTTGCCTATTTATTAATTAAGTTCTTTATTTTCTAAACATGCCTACCGCAAAGCGAATAATTCTACTCGGTGCCACTGGAAGTATTGGAAGCAATACCCTAGAGATTATTCAACGATTCCCTCAAGATTTTCAACTCGTTGGCATCAGTGCAGACAAAAATAGCCAAGCCCTCGCTGAAATAGCTAAAACCTTTCAAGTGTCTTCTATCGCCCTCAGCAACGAAAGTGCTTACCAAGAAGCTATTCAAACAAAGCAATTTTCCGAACAAAGTAAAATTTATAGTGGGGATCAAGCACTGCACCAACTCATTGAAGCAACTGAAGCCGATATGCTCGTTGTTGCCATTGTCGGTGCACAAGCACTGTCACCCACCCTCAAGGCCATCGAAAAAGGCCTCGATATCGCACTCGCAAATAAAGAACTACTCGTCCTTGGAGGATCCTTTGTCACCCAAGCCATAAAAGAAAACAACGTTCGCCTTCTTCCCATTGACTCAGAACACAACGCCATCTTCCAATGCTTGCACGGCAACAATAAAAAAGATTTAAAATCCATTATTCTCACCGCCTCTGGAGGCGGCTGCCGAGACACTCCAATCGACCAACTACAAGACATCACTCCACAAGAAGCCAAGCAACACCCTAACTGGTCTATGGGGGCAAAAATTACCATCGACTCTGCCACTATGGCTAACAAAGGACTCGAACTAATCGAAGCACGCTGGCTCTTCAACCTCGAACCTCACCAACTCAAAGTCACCCTTCACCCAGAAAGCATAGTCCACTCCTTCGTGCAATGGATAGATGGAAGCGTGCTCGCTCAACTATCACCACCCTCTATGACTTTTTCCATTCAACACTGTCTCTTCTACCCAGAGAAAAGAGAGAGCCCAAAGCCCAGTATCGATTTTGACCAATGCTTCAGTTTAAACTTTGCTCCACCTGATCCTAAACGCTATCCCTGTTTAGAACTTGCATACCAAGCACTCAAACAAGAACCCTACGGCGGAGCTATCTACAACGCTGCAAACGAAATTGCCGTCCAACGCTTCATTGCCGAAGAAATTCGCTTCACCGACATTCCTAAAATTATCGAATACGCACTCAACCACATTCAAATACCCAAAACACTCTCTCTCGATTCTCTGCTCCAAATCGACCAAGCCACCCGTGACTACGCCCTACAACTCGACCCAAAAAAGCTTTAACTTCAAACATCGCTCCTGTAACTTATTTCAATGCAATTTCTTCTTAACTTTTGGTTCATCTTCACCGGTATACTCGCCCTCGGCATCTGTGTATTCATTCATGAATTAGGACACTACATCGCCGCCAAAAAACGAGGACTTATTGCTGACCGTTTCTCTATTGGCTTCGGACCTAGACTGTTCGGCTGGCATCACAAGGGCACCGACTTTCGCATCTCCCTCTTTCCATTAGGTGGCTATGTTTCCCTTCCTCAGCTCGCCGATATGGGACGACTCGAAGGCGGAGAAAATCCTTATAAAGACCTCCCCCCTATTACCTATACCGACAAAATGGTTGTCGCTGTCATGGGTGCTGTATTCAATCTCATCTTTGCCTTTCTTCTCACCCTAGTCCTTTGGGGCGTCGGACGGGAAGTCATCAAATCCACCACCATAGGCTCGGTTGCCCAAACCGTTGTCAACTCCGACGGCATCACGGTACCCAGTCCTGCACACCAAGCCGGACTCCAAAGTGGCGACACCATTCTATCTGTTGACGGACATCCGATCAGCGATTGGTGGGACTACATGAACACCCTTGCTACGGGAGTAGGACGAAGCCCAGATGGTCGCCCCCAATCCATCATTGAAATTCAAAGAGACCAAGAAATTCTCACCCTCACCACGCATCCTGAACTCATTTCTTCAGAACGTATGCGAGCCCTCGGCATCCTTCCTCAAACCGATTCCAACTCCGCACCCATCGTCCTTAGACTCGAAAACGATATGCCGGCCTATCAAGCAGGACTCCAAATCCAAGACCGCCTCATCGCACTCGATGGAGAGCCGATCACTTCTGGAGCTTTCCTAAAAACCTATCTCTCAAAAAACCAAAACCGTAGTATCGACGTCACCATAAAACGGAACGGAGAAACCCTCATCCTTCCCATACAGCCACGCATTAAAACGGAAGTCGGCGAAACTGAACCTCGCTTCGGCTTCGCCTACGATTACGACTATAAAGTTCAACGCATCCACGAAGATCCTATCACTCAACTTGCAGGCTTTGCACAGACCATGCAACGAACCCTCTATGCCCTACTCAATACCAACTCAGATGTCGGCTTAAAAAATATGAGCGGTCCTGTGGGTATTATCCACGGGCTCAATATCATGGCCCGTCAAGGCTGGGTCGATTTCATTTGGTTTCTCGCCCTCATCAACGTCAACCTAGCCATATTCAACCTCCTTCCTATACCCGTACTTGATGGAGGACATATGCTCTTTGCCACCCTATCAAAAATTCTCAGACGACCACTTCCTGTCAGCATAATGGTCAACCTACAAACCGCCTTTGTCAGCTTACTCTTACTCTTTATTGTGTACGTCACCTTCTTTGACCTAAGACGTATCCAACTCATCCCTACCGCTCAAGACACCGACCCATCTATTGAAGCAACTGAAGCTCCTTAACTCAAGCAACTGGCAACCGTATGGATAACTCAACACAGGCAAAGAATCCAAACCATCCCCATCCCTATTGCATCTCTCGCTTCTACGCACAACGCATACCCACTCGAGAAGTTCGCATCGGCAACACCGCCGTTGGAGGCGAAAATCCCATTCGCATCCAATCCATGACCACCACCCCAACCCAAGATATACAAGCCACTGTCAAACAAAGCCTCGCCCTCGCTGAAGCCGGTTGCGAAATCATTCGCATCACCGCCCCAAACAAAAAAGCTGCCCAAGCCCTCGGCCCCATCGCACAAGCACTCAAAGACGCACAATGTCACGTCCCCCTTGTCGCTGATATACATTTTCTCCCTTCCGCCGCCATGGAAGCGGCAAAACACGTCGACAAAGTACGCATCAACCCAGGCAACTACGCCGACAATAAAAAATTTGCCGTCAAAGAATACACCGATTCCGACTACGCCGAAGAACTCGAACGAATTCACGAAGCCTTCACCCCCATCGTACTTCGTTGCAAAGAACTCGGACGCGCGATGCGCATCGGCACCAACCATGGCTCACTCTCCGACCGCATCATGAATCGCTACGGCGACACCCCACTCGGTATGGTCGAAAGTGCTCTCGAATTTATCCGTATCGCCGAAAGCCACAACTACCACGACATCTGCCTCTCCCTCAAAGCCAGTAATCCTAAAGTCATGATCGAGGCCTACCGACTCGCCGTCAGTAAAATGCAGACCCACGGCATGAACTACCCACTCCATCTCGGAGTCACCGAAGCCGGTGACGGCGAAGATGCACGTATCAAAAGTGCCATCGGCATCGGCACCCTTCTAAACGACGGCATCGGTGACACCATACGAGTTTCCCTCACCGAAGACCCCGTCCACGAAATACCTGTCGCACAATCCCTCGCACAAAAAGCGATGCAACTCTGGGCACACAATTCACCAAAAGCAGGCAGCGGATTCGATCAAGGTACTGACCAAATCGACCCCTATAGTTTCACTCGAAACCCAACTCAAGTCATAGAACTCAATACCGCTTGCACCATCGGAGCGACCCACCCACCACGCATTGTCATCAAGGCACGCCACCCACTTGAAGACTACGCCACCCTGATTCAAACCATCTGCAAACACCAAATCCAAGCCAAAGAAAATAAACTCGAAGGACTGCTCCTCGACATCCACACCCCCGCCGACCTCGAACACTTTGCAAAACTCTACGAAGCACTCCAAAGCGTCATCCCATTCTTCGTTCTCGATCTCTCATCCGAAATCGATCTCGAACATCTAGAAAACGCTCAACTCTCCACCGCACCCAAGTCACTCATTTTCACCCAAAAACTCGACAAAACCGACGCTCACTACGCCACTCAACTCCTCCAATACTGTCGAGACCAACAATCCATTTTTGCCCTCAACGCTCACCCACAAGATATTGAAGATGCCATCGGCCCTATTCTTTCAAAAATGGGACCCGAAAATCTCATCCTCACCACAGAAGCCGAAGAATCCGCACAAAG
The DNA here is from genome assembly GCA_027620575.1 of Verrucomicrobiota bacterium. Lineage (GTDB taxonomy): Bacteria > Verrucomicrobiota > Verrucomicrobiia > Opitutales > Coraliomargaritaceae. The sequence goes on along the minus strand of JAQCDT010000005.1, from coordinate 19,241 downwards.
CATCCACCCAGCCGGACAATACCGAGCTCTTCTCGAAACCGCAAAAACACATTTTCCAAATGCCCCCATCTGGATTCGTAACACCCACGCAAACAGCATCGCCCCAGAAAACTATTTCTCTGATCGGCTCCTCGAAAGCAGTATCCTCTCGGGCAACCTCCTTTGTGACGGCATCGGCGATCTCATCTCGATTGAAAACGAGCCCAACCTAGAGCAAGCTATCCCCCTCGCCTACAACATCCTCCAAGGAGCCCGAGCACGCATCACCAAAACCGAATTTGTCGCCTGCCCAAGTTGCGGACGCACCCTCTTTGACCTACAAAGCGTCACCCAAACCATCCGTGCCAAGACCGACCACCTCAAAGGCGTCACCATCGCCATCATGGGCTGCATCGTCAACGGCCCAGGAGAAATGGCCGATGCCGACTTCGGCTACGTTGGAGGAGCCCCCGACAAAATTAATCTCTACATCGGCAAAACCTGTGTCGAATACAACGTCCCTGCCGACCAAGCACTCGACCGCCTCATCGCCCTGATCAAACAAGAAGGCAAATGGGTCGACCCTGTGTAAGATTGATAGTTTAACAAAATAAAGTGCTAACCGCTTGCGGAATGTGTTGATTTGATTCTCTGTATTTGTGAGTATATTAAATCAATATGAATATGGGACGCACGACAGATTTTAAACTAGGACTTTTTCTCTATTGCCTGTTCGCTTTGGTATCGATCACTTTGCTTTTATTTGCGGGTGGCTTTACCACGAGCATTAAAGCGGGAATGGCGTTTTTAGATTGGCCTTTGTCGAATGGGTCGATCAACCCGGAGGGATGGTTGACGGAGTCAGATAAATTCGCTGAGCATAGTCATCGTTTGTTGGGAATGCAGATTGGCTTGATTTCGATGGGCTTGGTGCTTTGGACATTTTTACGGGAATCCCGTGCTTGGGTGCGAAGGATGGCTTGGGCTTTACTGGCTTTGGTTGTCTTTCAAGGTTTACTGGGGGGTGCGCGTGTCTTGTTTGATCAGTTGAATACTTTGGCGGAAAGCAATCTAGTGGCTCAGTTCTTTTTGGTGGCCCATGCCTGTGGTGCGATGTTGGTGCTGACTTTATTGGTGAGTATTACTTTTGCTTGTTCGAAGTCTTGGATTACAAATCGATATTCTTTGCCTGAGGATACGGAAACAGGTTCCTTGAAGCGTTTGGCTTGGGTGGCCTATTTGGCAACTTTTGTACAAATTTTTATGGGTGCGGTGATGCGTCATGCCGATGCGGGCTTGGCGATTGCTCGTTTTCCTTTAGCGAATGATTCGAGTCTGATTCCTGCCTATTGGAATTTTGCGGTATCGATTCATTTTGCGCACCGTTTGGGTGCTTTGATTTTAACGGTGCTGTTAGTGTATTTTGTTTGGCGTTTGTTAAAGCATCGGTCCTTAGATACAATTTTTGTTCGCTTCCCAATTTTGATTTCGGTGGTTTTATCGCTTCAAGTGTATTTGGGTGCGTTAACAATTTGGACGGCAAAGAATCCGTATTCAGCCACCATGCATCATTTGGTGGGTGCCTTTCTGCTTGCGACTGTCTGGGGGATTACTTTTATACTATCTCGTAGTCGAGTATCTGAAGCATCCTAGTACACGCCTTACCTTCATCCTCTTATTGAATGGGAACTTATAAAGATTTTTACGAATTAACAAAACCACGATTGAGTTTTCTATCCGTGTTTTCGGCATTGATTGCCTATGGAATCGCACCGAAGACGGCCGTAGCGTCTATGGGAATAGGTGGTTTAGTGTATGCTTTGTTGGTTGCGGTTGGAATTGCTTTATGTGCTGGGGGTGCTGCGGTTCTGAATCAATGGTTGGAGTATCCTTTAGATCATTTGATGCAACGCACGAAAGATCGCCCGATTCCTGCGGAAAAAGTCAGCCCTAAGGCGGCTTTAATTTTTGGCTTAATATTGTCCGTCATTGGCTTGGGTTTACTTTTATCGGTGAGTTCGGTGCTGACCTTTGTTTTGGCTTTACTGACTTTGGTGACTTATTTGCTGATATACACACCTCTTAAAAAAGTGAGCCCGATCAATACACTGGTGGGTGCAATCCCTGGGGCTTTACCGCCATTGATCGGCTGGTCGGCGGCTGAGGGGACGATTTCAACTTTGGGTTGGCTGATCTTTGCGATCCTCTTTTTTTGGCAGATGCCCCACTTTTATGCTTTGGCTTGGTTGTATAAAGAGGATTATGCGGCCGCAGGGTTCCGAATGCTTCCTGTGAAGGATCCTGATGGGTTTTTACTCGCTCAACGAAGTATTATATACACCGCTTTGTTAGCGATTACCACTTTGGTCGTTGTGGCTTTCGGCTTTACATCTTGGTTCTATTTGTTGGCGGTGATTGCCTTGAATCTTTATCTAGGCGTTCGGGCGTATTGTTTTCTTGCCCCCGACAATAAGATGGGAAATGCACAAAAATTGTTTATTGCTTCGATTCTCTATTTGCCAGTGCTTTTAATCGTTTTATTACTCGATATTTCTTTCTTTTGAGTCTAGGTTTAATCATATGACATTTACAGAAGCACTTCCAACGATCAATGCATGCTTGAATGGCACGGCGACGGTTTTATTAACCTTGGGCTTTATTTTTATCAAATCGGGAAAAACTGTGTCCCACCGAGTGAGTATGGTATCGGCATTTTTGGTATCAGTGGTCTTTTTGGCCTTCTATCTTTTGCATAAGTATTTGGTGCAGGGGGTACACACTCCATTTGCCGGTGAAGGGTTTTGGCGATCTTTTTACTATGGGATGCTCATCTCCCATATTATTTTGGCGATTGTGATTGTGCCATTGATTTTAAGAACTTTGAGTCTGGCTATTTCGGGTCAATATGAGCGCCATCGGGCTTGGGCTCGTTGGACTTTTCCTATTTGGTACTATGTTTCGGTGACGGGGGTATTGGTCTATTGTTTCCTTTATCAGTGGTTTTAGTGAATTTTTCCAATCTTTTGCTAATTTTTTACAAGATTAGCTTGTAACGAAATAATAGTCCCTTTTATTGCAGTTTTGCGAAATATTTTCATCGCGAATGACGTCTATGGATATAATGAAGAAATTTAAGGTATTTTGTGTATGGTTTACGGGCTTGCTTTCACTGCTTTTGATCAGTGGTTGTGATCTGAATACGCGTATGTCGACTTTCACAGCGAAGGGTCCTATTGCGGAAACGCAATTAGACCTATTCATGCTCACCGTATGGGTCACTGGATTTATTTTCTTAGCGGTGGGCGGTGTTTATGTCTATGTGGTGATCCGCTTTAGAGATAAAAATGATGGCGATGAAAGTATTCCGAGTCAGGGCCATGGTAATCCGCTTGTTGAACTGGGATTGATCGGTATTTCTATTTTACTGTTGGTGATCATTGCGGTGCCTACGCTTCAAGGCATTTGGTATACACATGAAATACCTGATGATGAAAGTTCGTTGCTCGGTAGTTGGTACACAAATGGTGATTTATCGGAAGCCGATGCAAATGAACCGTTTATCATTCGTGCGATTGGCTATCAATGGTGGTGGGAATTTGAATATCCTCAGTTGGGCATCACAACGTCAAATGAAATGGTGATGCCTGCAGGCCGTCCGATCCATATTGAGTTGCGCTCTGTCGATGTGATTCACTCATTTTGGCTACCGAAAATTGCGGGTAAGGTGGATTTGATCCCTGGTCGTGCAAATTCGATGTGGATACAAGCAGGTGATACGATTGATGCATGGGCAAATAAAGTGGGGTTTGAAGGAAGTGAGAACGAAAGACAAGTGGCCTATGAGCAGTATTTAGAGGAGGAAATTTACGATTATTATTATGGACAGTGTGCGGAGTATTGTGGGGATTCTCATGCTCGAATGTTGTTCAGAGCCCATGTGGTCAATGATGAAGATTTTTATGCCTGGGTGAATCGTATGAATGAAGGTCATACCGAGGCTCCTGAAGGCATGACTTGGGAAGAATGGTACACTCTTTACGATGAAACTCCTGAAGTTTTGACTGGTGATATTCACGAAGGCTTAAAGTTATTTATGGGTCGAGCGAAATGTGCGACTTGTCATGCGGTCAAAGGCAACCCTCGTGCAGTCGGTGTGGCAGGACCGAGTCTCACCTACCTTGCTGAACGTCATTCAATTGCTGCGGGCTGGCTAAATCACCGAAATGAAGATAACACCGTTGACAGCGAAGCTCAATTGGTTAATTTTATTAAATGGATCAAGCATACTGATGAGGTAAAGCCAGGTAATCTTATGTGGAAAGCCAAGGGTGCTGGAATTGGTGAACTTGACCCACTCCTGAATGATGAAGAGATACGAAAAATCAGTCTCTATTTGCAAAGTTTACAATAATTTCTTTCCATGAGTACGACAAACACAACTGAAGTAATCAATCCAAGTGTTCATCACGACTTGGCTGAATTAAAACCTGAGATCAGTGACTTGGGCTTAAAACGTCCAGACCATTCAAAAAATGTCTTAATTGATTGGCTGACGACCGTTGATCACAAGAAGATCGGCTTGATGTATGGTGCGATGGCCCTTTTCTTCCTACTTGTTGGAGGTCTTGAGGCTCTGATTATTCGCACACAATTAGCGGTTCCAGAGAATGATTTGATTTCGGCACAGCGCTACAATCAATTATTTACAATGCATGGTACAACCATGATTTTCTTGGCGATTATGCCTTTGAATGCGGCTTTCTTTAATTTTATGGTACCATTGCAGATTGGTGCTCGAGATGTAGCCTTTCCAAGAATCAATGCGTTTAGTTTGTGGGCATTTGTTGCAGGTGCTTTAGTGATCAACTTTGGATGGCTTTTACAAGCTTTAGAAATGTTTGGCTTGTTTTCTGCATCTGGAGCTACCGCAGGAAAAAATGATTTTGTTCCAGCCATGGGTTGGTTTGGATACGCCCCGATCACGAGTACTGAATTCACTGGAGCAGGTACGGATTTTTGGATCATGGGTCTGCAAATTCTAGGTGTAGCCTCCCTTTCCGCTTCTCTTAACTTCATCGTTACGATTATTAATATGCGTGCCCCTGGCATGAAAATGATGCGTCTGCCTGTGTTTACCTGGATGACTTTGATCGTATCTTTGTTGATTATTTTTGCTTTCCCTGCGATAACTGTCGCCTTGATACAATTGATGTTTGACCGAGTCTTTGGAACAAACTTCTTCTCCGTAGCGGGTGGTGGTCAGCCAATTTTATGGCAGCATTTGTTCTGGATTTTTGGTCATCCTGAAGTGTATATCTTAGTCTTGCCTGCAATGGGTATTGTTTCTGAGGTGCTTCCAACCTTTTCAAGAAAACCGTTATTTGGATATGCGATTGTTGTTTTCTCAGGTGCGGTGATTGGATTCCTCGGATTTGCGGTATGGTCTCACCATATGTTTACCACCGGCTTGGGTAAGATTGCGACTGCAGCATTCTCGCTTTTGACGATGGCGATTGCGGTGCCTACTGGGGTTAAGATTTTTAACTGGGTGGGTACACTATGGGGCGGAAAAATTCGTTTCCATGCACCGATGATTTTTGCTATTGGCTTTGTTTGGATGTTTATGCTGGGTGGATTTTCTGGGATCATGCACTCATCTGCTCCTGCAGATGCTCAACAGCAAGATAGTTACTTTGTGATCGCACACTTCCACTATGTGGCGATCGGCGGTATTTTACTCGCGATCATTTCTGGAATTTATTACTGGCTCCCAAAGATGATTGGTAAGATGTGGCAAGGTAGTCTAAATATATGGGTCGGTATTCTTACGGTTGTTGGACTGAATATCACTTTCTTCCCTATGCACTTTTTGGGTCTTTTGGGGCAGCCTCGTAGAACGCATACTTATTTATCGGGCTTTGGTTGGGAAAGCTATAACATGGTGTGTACTATTGGTTCTTATATTTTAGCCTTAGGCGTTTTACTATTAGTCGTAGATATTATTCGCTGTTTCCGCTCAAAACAATTAGCGGGTGACGATCCTTGGGATGCACGTACTCTAGAGTGGGCAACAAGTTCTCCACCTAAAGTGTACAATTTTGCTGCGACCCCTGTCATCAATGCTCGTGATGCATATTGGGCACACAAGTATGGGCCAGAAAATCGAAAGCTCGGCACCGTAGAGGAAAGTCATGGCATCCACATGCCGAGTCAGTCATGGATGCCGTTGATTGCATCTGCTGGATTTATTCCTTTGGGACTCGGATTATCTATGATGCAAGCAGGTGTTCCTTATATGGGATATGTTTCAATTTTAGGGCTTGTCATCATTGCATTAGGAATTTCATTATGGGCGCTTGAAGGACCGGGTGGCTATCACCTACATCCTAAAAAAGAAACCAACTAATTTTTTGATTTAACAAAAATTTATGAGTCAGACTGAATCCCATGATGATGGTCACCACGGATTGATGGTGAAGAATAAGAAATTGTTAATGTGGCTTTTCCTTGGGTCTGACTGCATGTTTTTTGGGACGCTGATTTCGACCCATCTAATTTATCGCAAACTTTATCCTGAAGAATTTGATCCGACACAGTTATTCAGTTTAGAACTGACATCATTTTCTACCTTCATTCTTTTGATGAGTTCGTTCTTGATGGCGCTTTCAGTCTCGGCGATGCACAAGGGAGAAATGAAGAGTTTTCGCAGGAATGTGGTGGGCGTGATTTTCTTTGGATTAATCTTCCTTGGTTGTCAGGTCTATGAGTTTGCACACTTTATCCATGAGGGCTTAACTTTAGATTTAGGAACCTTTGGCTCTACCTTTTATTTGATGACAGGTACGCATGGTGTTCACGTTGCTGTGGGTGTATTCTGGTTGATTTCTATGCTCTTTTATTCTCAAAGCGGTAAGATGGAGGCTCACAAAAATGCAATTGATGTGGAGATTGCTGGATTGTACTGGCACTTTGTCGATATTGTTTGGATCGTTATCTTTACTGTGGTATATTTAATAGAATTTATCGTTTAATTTTTAAAAATTATGTCTGATACAGAACACATGTCACAAAAAGAGATACTAAAAGCAGAGAATGATCGCTATTATGCCTTTGTGAATTTGGCTCTGATTCTTGCTGCGGTTACCGGTATTGAGTTGGTTTTAGTTTACCTTCCTTTCCCGACTACGTTGATTTTTACGGTATTGATTTCCTTGTCTTTGTTTAAATTTGTCGGGGTGGTTGCATGGTTTATGCACCTTATTTATGATAAGTTAATCCTAACAATGGCTTTTGGTACAGGCATGATCATTGCCTTTGGGACTTACACGGCTCTACTCTTCTTGTTGGGTGGCGATATGGTGGCCCCTCAAGAAATTCCCGGCCGATAATCATTACTTTTTCCCAAGCTCTCTATATTGACTAGTTCAAGGAGAGGATTGCATTTAAAATAATTCCCATATACTTGGAATACATGCAACTTCATTGGCACACTGAACCGTTTCTTTTGCTATCGATATTATTTGTCGGATGGGCGTATGCGATTGCAACAGGACCCATGCGTTCACGGATAGACCCTAGAGAAGCGTTTCCCTTAGGGGCTTCCATGCGTTTTTATTTGGGTCTGCTGATCATCTACGTCGCAGTGGGTTCTCCTTTGGATTCGATTGCTGAACTTTTTTTATTCAGTGCTCATATGGTGCAACATATGCTTTTGATTTACATCGCTCCGACTTTACTGATTTACGGAATGCCCGCTTGGTTGATCGATGCTTTTATTGAACGTACAAAGCTCAAATCCCTACTCCGCTTTTTAACCAATCCAGCGTGTGGTGGTCTTTTATTTACCTTTGTTTTCACCCTTTGGCATATTCCGGCACTCTATGAAGTGGCATTAATTGATAAACGAGTCCACATCCTCGAACATTTTACCATGTTTAGTTTAGGTTTGTTAATGCTGTGGCCTTTTATGACCCTATCAAAAACTGTGCCCAGACGAAGTTTTCCTATTCGCTTGATTACAATTTTCCTACTCATGGTTGGACAATTACCCGTGTTTGCTTTTCTGACTTTTGCAGGAGAGGCACTGTATCCAACGTATGCATGGGCTCCAAGAATCATTGACCTTGACCCATTAAATGACCAAATTCTTGGCGGAATTATTATGAAAGTTATCAATATGGCATTTTCTTTAACCCTTTTGGGGCTTTGCTTCTATCATTGGGCAAAAAATGAGGAAAATGACTTAGCTGAAGGAAACACTTAATGACGTGGGAAATTTACTTTGTTTTTGGTCTTTTAGGGCTATCGATTTACAGTTTTATTCATGAGCGAATTAGCCCTGATCTAACTGCACTTACGGTCTTAGGCATACTCGTGTTTGTGAGTATGATCACTGGTGTGAACACGCTTCCGAGTCTCGAAGCGACCTTAGGTGTTTTTGCACACCCAGCTCCAATTACCATTGCAGGTATGTTTATCGTAAGCACTGCTTTAGAAAAAACAGGCGTGATTAAAGGAATCACCAAATACCTAGGTAAGCTATCTCAGCTATCCTATAAACGATTTCTTTTTGTGATGATACTAGGCGTAGCCGCTGCATCTGCTTTTGTGAACAACACACCCGTAGTTATTGTACTGATGCCTGTTATATTAACGTTGGCGAAAAGTATGAATATTGCTTCCTCTAAATTATTGATTCCGCTTTCTTATGCATCAATTTTAGGGGGTACCTGTACCTTGATTGGCACGAGTACTAACTTGCTTGCGAGTGGAATTTTAACCCAATCAGGCTATGAACCTATTGGCATGTTTGAACTGGCATCGATTGGCCTGCCTCTGGTCTTTGTCGGAACTATTTTCCTTGTTTTATTTGGCAATCGCTTGTTACCCCATCGAGAAACTTTAACTGCGATTCTTTCTGAAAATGAACGTAAGGAATTTATTACTGAAGTATTTGTACGACCTAATTCAGATTTCATTGGCTCAAATGCAAATGACTCAGGCTTGGCTAAACATCGTAGTATTCGCTTAATAGAAATCATCCGTCGTGGTGTGGTGATGAAAGGCAAATTAGAAGAAATTGAGCTACGAGAGGGAGATCGCTTACTCTTAGCTTGCAGACCCACGCAGACCAATGGCAATGGCAATGGCAATGGCAATGGCAATGGCATTGCGAATGCATTTCAACTTCCTGAAGAATTTGAAAACAGTCTCAGTATCATCTCTAGTAATGAAGGCCTAGTCATCGAAGGTATTGTCGCACCACAGGCTCAATTCATTGGCAAAACTCTAGAAGAGATTAACTTCCGCCAACAGTTTCGTATGGTATTAGTAGCGATTCATCGCAAGGGAGTGAATCTCAGAGATAGCTTAAATGAGGTTCGTCTTCAAGAAGGCGACACGCTCTTACTCATGGGCTCTATTGATGCAGTCGAAAACTTAGAGTTCAGTGACCAAATTATTATCCTCGATCGTATACACAAAGAGAAAAAACCGCCGAGTCGTTTCAAACAATCTATTTCTATTTTAACGATTTTAGGGATTGTATTACTCGCATCCTTTCACGTGATACCGATAGTCGCAGCAGTAATCTTTGGAGTGAGTGTATTACTAATTTCTAGGTGCTTAGAACCCAGTGAAGCGTATCAATCGGTTCATTGGCCAATTCTTTCAATCATTTTTGGTATGCTTGCACTCGGACAAGCAATGACTTCCACAGGAGCCAGTAACTTAATTGCGGAAGGTATTGCCAACTGCGTATTCACTTTTGCACCGATTGCCTTACAGCCAATCATTTTACTGGCTGTGGTTTATTTGATTACTTCCGCATTTACAGAATTTTTATCCAATAATGCAGCGGTTGCTTTAATGATTCCAATTGCGATTAGTTTGGCGATAAACCTTGGCTTAGATCCACGTCCCTTTGTTATTGCAACGTGTATCGCATCCTCCGCAAGCTTTGCCACACCCATCGGGTATCAAACAAATACCTATGTTTATGGTGCAGGAGGCTATCGCTTTACTGACTTCACAAAGATTGGACTACCTCTGAACATAATATGCTTCGTTGTAGCCACTATTTTTATTCCCATGATTTGGGAATTTTAAGTCGAAGCTTGCTAGTCGGTTTTGATCCGAAACAGGTAAAGCGAGACTAAATATAGTACATCTTGCTATCATCCTTCTCGATGATTGAATCGAGTGTGATCTCACTTAAATAGTCAACGAATTTTAGGCGTACACTATCCCAAGTTTCCGAAACTTTAGCACCCGATTCGCCCACTGAATTATATGAGGCTTTAAGCAACTCTGTGTCCACTGCTTCAACAATCGCTAAAAGCGTGATTTGTTCAGGAGATTTAGCTAAAGCATAGCCGCCTTGCTTGCCTCGTTTACTGCTAATCAGTCCTTTTGTTCGTAGCTCATTGAGAATCTGCACCAAATAATTTGAGGGAATAGACTCCGCTTGAGCAAGGCGGTCAATATGCACCATAGAACCCACCCCTTGGTGACGACCTAATTGGGCTAATACTCGACAGGCATATTCTAATTTTCGGGAAATTTTCACACTTTATAGCTAAATAAATATAGCCAACAGTAAACGCTATAACAAAATGATGTAAACTCCTTTCAATGAGAAAAATAAAAAACAAAAAAAGACGAAAAAAGGTGATATTTTTGTAGCCATAAGAGCAAAAAATCGGTTTTATTTTATACTAATGTCAGACGAAAAAAAATTAGACTCACAAAATCCAGATATAGCATCTGAAAATACGAATAAAGAAGTTTATGACTCTTCAAAAATTGAAAAATTAGAGGGGTTAGAAGGGGTTAGAAAAAGACCCGATATGTACATTGGAGACACCAATGAGCGTGGTCTGCATCACTGTGTTTTTGAGATCGTTGATAACTCAATTGATGAAGCTCTAGCTGGACATTGTTCAAAGATTACGGTGAGCATTCATAATGACGGCTCGTGCTCAATCGAAGATAATGGTCGTGGTATCCCTGTTGATATTCACCCAAAGTATAACATACCGGCTTTAGAGTTGGTTATGACCAATCTGCATGCGGGTGGTAAATTCGGTAAAGGCGCCTATCAAGTCTCAGGCGGTCTGCACGGAGTTGGAGCGAAATGTGTGAATGCTGTTTCAGAATGGTTTGAGGTCGAAGTCAAACGAGACAACAAAGTACACAAAATGGAATTTTCCCGAGGAATCACCACTTCAAAGATGAAGATTATAGGTGATACCAAGTTGACAGGTACACGAATAGCTTTTTCACCTGATCCCGAAATTTTTCTATCCACTCGTGAATTCAAATTTGAACTCTTAGCCAAACGTTTAAGAGAACTAGCATTTTTGAACCCTGGAATCGAAATCATCTTTGTCGATGAACGTATCAATAAAACCGAAAACTTTATATTTAAAGATGGAATCGCAGAATATGTGACCTTCCTTAATGAGAACAAAAATGTACTACACGATGAGCCAATCAAAATTAGTGGCTCTGCACCCTCTCCAAACCCAGATTTAGATACCGATATTGTTGTGGATATCGCACTTCAGTATAACGACAGTTATAATGATCAAATCTATGCCTACGCAAATTCGATCTTCAATATTGAAGGAGGTACACATTTATCGGGCTTTCGTACTGCTTTAACTCGTGTTATCAACAACTACGCTAAACAAAATAATTTACTTAAAGATAAAGACCCTAATCTATCGGGTGATGATTCAAGAGAAGGATTAACCGCTGTCATCTCCGTAAAAGTTCCGGAGCCTCGCTTTGAAGGACAGACCAAGACCAAACTTTCCAATGGTGAAGTCGATGGGATTGTTCAAAAAATCACTGGCGAAGAATTAAAATATCATTTTGAAACACAGCCACAAATTGCGAAGCGTCTTATTGATAAATGCTTGAATGCAGCTCGTGCGAGAGAAGCAGCAAGAAAAGCTCGTGAAACCGTTCGAAAAGGTGCCCTTTCTGGAGGCGGACTGCCGGGTAAATTAGCAGATTGCTCTTCGAAAGACCCAGTTGTTTCTGAATTGTATATTGTTGAGGGTGATTCAGCGGGTGGATCCGCCAAACAAGGACGAGACCGTGCCACTCAAGCAATCCTCCCTATTCGCGGTAAGTTATTGAATGTGGAGAAAGCTCGCTTAGACAAGGTGCTCGCTAATAATGAAATTCGCAGCCTGATAACCGCAGTTGGAACAGGGATCGGAGAAGAAGGTGAAGGTGCTTTTAATGTGGAAAAAGCCCGCTATCATAAAATCATTCTCATGACCGATGCTGATGTCGATGGAGCACACATTCGAACCTTACTTTTAACCTTTTTATTCAGACAACTTAAAGGACTGATTGAAGCAGGGTATGTTTACATCGCTCAACCGCCTCTTTATAAAATTAAACGTAAACGCAGAGAGCAATACATTGATAATGACCCACAACTCAACCGCATCCTTCTTGAGCTCGGAAGTGAAGATGTCACCTTTAAACGTCTCAGAGACGATCGAGAGCTTGGAAGTGAATCCATCGATAAGGTAGTGGAAATCTTATCACGATTGGAAATGGTTGGCAAAGGCGTTTCTCGATATGGCTGCAATCTTGCCGAATACCTTGACCAACACGATCCCGAAAATCATACTTTACCGAGATATATTGTGCGTATCCGTACCGGAAATAAGGAGTCATTCAACTTTTTAAAAGGTGATGAAGAAAGAGCCTCATTTCATCAAGAACATGACTTAAGCGCTGGAGATTCTTCAGGAGCAATTCTCAAAGAAGTGACGAATAAAGAAGGCTTACAGGTACAACAAAGAATTTCATTACATGAAATTTTTGAATCAACAGAAATGAGTAAACTGCTCAAAGAGCTGGCAAATTTTGGCATTGATATTAAACAATTTTCACCGACTGAAGAGGTGCGCTATCACTTAATTGAAAATAAGGGTGATGAGAAGAAGGAAAATATCGTAGAACTTTGCTCGATCATTGAATTAATTGATGCGATACGAAGAATCGGCAAGCGAGGCTTAACCATTCAGCGCTATAAAGGTCTTGGGGAAATGAACCCGAAACAACTTTTTGAGACGACGATGGATCCAAGCACACGTAAATTGCTCAAAGTCACCATTGAAGATGCCGCGAATGCAGATGCTGTCTTTACTATGCTGATGGGCGAAGATGTTCCTTCACGTAGAGCTTTTATTGAAGATAACGCCCTAAATGTTGCCCACTTGGATGTGTAACCCTCCTGCTAACCAGTACTCATACTTATAAACATAAATAAATATGTCAGACCAAGAAAACGATACCAATTTAATCAGTAATAACGAAGCGGGAACCTCGATTTCCGACATCATGCAATCGGCCTACATTGATTATTCAATGTCAGTCATTGTCAGTCGTGCCCTACCCGATGCTCGTGATGGACTCAAGCCCGTTCAAAGACGTATTCTATATGCCATGTTACGAGAAGGACTACTCCATAATCGCCCTTTTGATAAATGTGCGGGTGTGGTCGGTGAAGTTTTGAAAAATTATCACCCACATGGTGATAGTTCGGTTTACGATACATTGGTACGATTAGCTCAAAATTGGGTCATGCGTTACCCATTAATTATTCCACAAGGCAACTTTGGCTCAATTGATGGAGATTCTGCTGCTGCTTATCGTTATACTGAGTGTAAACTAGAAAATATTGCTGAAGATTTACTCAAAGATATCGATGAGGATACGGTAAATTTTGTTCCCAATTATAAAGAAAGCATCACCGAGCCGTCTGTTTTGCCAGCGGCCTTACCCAATTTATTGATGAATGGTTCAACGGGTATTGCGGTGGGTATGACCACAAATATCCCTCCTCATAATTTAAATGAATTGATTGATGCTAGCTGTGCCATTATCGACAATCCTCATATCGATTTAGATTCTTTAATTGAACTTATTCCAGGACCTGATTTTCCAGGTGGAGGATTTATCCATGGGAAAAGTGGCATTGAGAGCTATCTAAAAACCGGGCGTGGTATCGTTCGCACCCGAGGTATTGCCGATGTTGTTGAGGCTAATGGTAAAGAAGAAATCATTATTTCTGCAATTCCCTATAATGTAAATCGGGCCTCACTCGTCATGAGAATCGCTGAATTAATCACGACTAAAGCAATTGATGGTATCTCTGATTTACGTGATGAATCGACCGAAGAAACACGAATTGTTATCGAACTTAAACGAGGTGCGATTCCACGGGTGATTATCAATCAACTATACAAAATGACTCCGCTTGAAAGCTCATTTGGTGTCATCTTACTTGCACTTGATAATCGTCGTCCAAAGCAAATGAACATCAAAGAAATGCTCAATTGCTATATCGATCACCGAAGAGATGTCATTTACAGACGAACCGAATTTAGACTGAAGAAAGCAGAAGCAAGGGCACATATTTTGGAAGGCTACCGAATTGCACTCGATAACCTAGATGACTTCGTGAAACTCATACGTGCATCAAAGAATCGAGAAGAAGCCAAAAATAAGCTTAAAGAAAAGTATCCTGTCTCCGAAGCGCAAATCAATGCGATCCTAGAATTAAGACTTTATCAATTGACTGGACTTGAGCGAGACAAGATTGAAGAGGAGTATCTTAAGCTAATGGCTGAGATCGAAGAGCTTAAATCCATACTAAACAACGAGCAAGAATTGCTCAATGTGATCAAAGAAGAGCTATTAGTAATGAAGGAAAAATACGGCAACCCTCGTCGTTCTGAAATCCTAAATATCGATGGTGATATTTCGATGGAAGATTTGATTCCAAATGAAGGTTGCATGATTACTGTAAGCCATAAAGGATTTATCAAACGAACCACATTAGATGCCTACCGTTCACAAAAAAGAGGCGGCAAAGGAGTCATAGGTTCAGGACAATACGAAGATGATTTCGTCGAGCACCTCTTCACAGCCTCAACTCATGACTACATTATGTGTTTCATGAACAGCGGACGAGTCTATGTCGAAAAGGTATACCACTTCCCTGAAGGATCACGCACGGCAAAAGGCCGCTCGATTTCTAATATTTTAGAAGTACAGGAAGATGAAAAGATCGCCGCAATGATATGCGTCAAAGGCTTTGATGAAACCAATGAATCCATAGTTTTAGCCACAAAGAATGGTGTGGTGAAAAAGACAAAACTGTCTGACTTTAGAAACTTCAGAAAAGGAGGCATCATTGGAATCAATATTGATGAGAATGATGATTTAATCGGTGCTCGTTTAACCAATGGCGAAGATGAAATTGTCTTGATCACAAGAAATGCCCAATCCATTCGATTTGCCGAAACACAATTACGCGATCAAGGACGTGCGACTCGTGGTGTTCGTGGCATCAAATTAAAATCTGATTCGGATGAAGTTGTGGCTATTGAAATCGTCAATCCAGAAGCGACTCTTCTCGCTGCTGGTGCAAACGGCTTAGGCAAACGAACCTCTTTTGATGACTATCGTCAACAATCACGAGGTGGAACTGGTATCATTGCAATGAAGACGGAAAAGATTGCCGGCGTATTATCAGTAGTGGATACGGATGAAATCATGATGTTTACCAAAAATGGACAAGCAGTACGCAGTCCGATCAAAGATGTACGAATCTCAGGAAGAGCGACTTCAGGGGTTAAACTGATTAATCTATCCAATGAAGATACCTTAATTGGAATCTCTAAGGTTGTTGTAACCGAAGAAGAAGCAACTGATTAACGCCTAGGTTACAATAAAGTACTTTACAAAAACCTGTCTCATTGAGCCAGGTTTTTTTCGGTCTGATACCACTCTAAAATTGCTGTTCGAAGTGAAGCCTTTGAAGCTGCAGGAACGAATTTCAAGGAAGCAGAATTGATGCAAAATCGAGTGAAATTGGGTTTTGGCCCGTCGGGGAAAAGGTGACCTTGGTGACTTCCACACAAGGCACAGTGCACTTCAATTCGACGCATACCGAAACTATTGTCGACTTGCTGAGCGACTAGCCGATCATCAATCGCTTGAGAGAAACTTGGCCAACCCGTTCCTGAATCATACTTATCCAAGCTAGAGAATAAAGGAGCTTCACAGCCGACACATGCATAATAACCAAGTTCCTTATTATCAAAATAGGGGTTTTGAAAAGGAGGTTCTGTTTTATGTTTTCTCGCTACTTGATAAGAAATTTCTGAAAGCAAAGAGCGCCACTCTTGGTCACTTCGCTGAATCGGAAAAGTACAATCAGAAAAATCTAAATCAGACGGCAATCCGCAGGCAGACACACACGCTTGTATGTCTGTATCCTTTGCAGCCTCGTGCGCTTTGTTTTGGCTATCGTTATCGCCACTACCTGCTTGAATGAAACTCATCGAAACAATAATAGCCAAAACTAATGAAAATACAAATCGCTTCATATATTTAAGTTTAAGCCAAAATCGGCTAATGTAAACCCACTAAAGCGAATTGTTCCACCCACTTATACCCTTATATTAGGCGATCGTACTCTTGAATTGGACGACAATTTTCTAAATGGCCGTTAAACTTTTCCTTTAAGGTTTTCAAAGCCTCTTTGGGTATTAACTCTTGGGCCTGTTCAATCGTTAAGGAGTCTGTATTTTTAGCTACTAGTGAATCAATCGGAAGATCATCGAGAATGATTGATTCGCTTTCATTCATTATATCTTCTAGCTCATTTGAAGTGCTGTAACTGGATGCTTGTTCAGCTATTTCTTCTACTTGTTCTGGTTCCGTGCTTGTTTGAGATGCGGTGTAGGCAGATGAATCATCCGGTGAATTTTCTATTTTAGTTTCAGCGATGACCGTATCTTCACTTACATCAAAAACTTCGATTGTTTCCACTTCAGTAGAATTGACTCTAAGGCTCGATTCTAAAGCCTCAGGGAAACTAGGAGCTACCCATGCTTTTTTTTTTCGTCACCTTTTTCTGAGGCAACAATAGTTTCAATCAAGCTATCAATCTCAAGAGAGCGAGATTCTTCCGCCGCCTTGAGTAAAATAATTTCAAAATTAGATTGTTCTGATAGACCCGCTCGAATACTCGACTCTCCTTTTTGTAAGGTTTCACTCATACGCATTAAAGAAGCCGTCGTCATTTCTACCCCGAGAAGCGATGTTTTACCATTATTTTGAATTGCATCTAACAAGACGGAACGAATGTAGGCCATTAAATCATGATGCACTCGAATGAGGTCACGCCCTTCCGATACATAGCGATTCACGCGATCAATAATCTTGGTGAATTCTAATGCGGCCATCTCTAAAGCAATCCCCTTCACTTCATCAATCCCCACTAATCCATAAACATCTAGGACATCGGTTTCTTTAATTAATTTTCCACAAAAAGAAATCATTTGGTCTAGAATTGATTGAGCATCACGCATACCTCCATTGGCTAAGCGTGCAATTGCATCCAATGCTTTCACGTCCACTTCAATACCTTCTGCCTTGCTGATGATTTTCAGTTTTTCGGCAATCACTGCTTCTGAAATCGGTCGAAATTCAAAGCGCTGACAACGAGACACAATTGTCGGAAGCACCTTATGAGCTTCAGTCGTAGCGAAGAAAAATTTCACATGTTCGGGAGGCTCTTCTAAAGTTTTCAACAATGCATTAAAAGCAGCGGTCGAGAGCATATGGACTTCATCGATTATATAAATTTTAAACGTACACTGAGCGGGCGCATATTGACACTCTTCCCTGAGGCTTCGTATCTGATCAACGCTGTTATTGGACGCACCATCAATTTCAATCACATCCATACAAGAACCATTCATGATACTCTGACTCACTTCACTTTCATTATTCACCGTAACACTTGGACCACCTTCGGCATTTAATGCTTTCGCAAATAAACGAGCCGTACTGGTTTTTCCTGTACCACGAGGACCCACAAATAAGTAAGCGTGGGCAATTCGCTTAGATTCAATCGCATTTGTTAATGTTTTTACAATGTGGTCTTGCCCAACAAGCTCATCAAATTGTTTAGGTCGCCAACGGCGAGCAATCACTTGATACGCTTGATTTGTCATAATACGATTCTATGAATGAAAAAATAAGTAAATTAGTGGCTAGGCACCCTACGGCACATATGAAATTTGCTACCGCTGCTCCCTTCCAGGCCTGACGGGGTTTGCAGATCCAATATTGCATAGGACCCAGCCAAGGTAAGACTCTTAAAATTCGCGCTTTCATTCAACCCTATTTTAAACTATTTTTATAAATAATTAAAAAATGAGTCACCATATCGCACAGAAACGTAAGCAATTTTTCCCGATTAATGAATCATTTCGGGAATATCTCAGTACCCATGGGCGATATTTGGAATTACCACTGGTCTACGAGGACTTATTAGAATACGAAGATTCCTTCCCATTGATTAATGAATTTGGCGAAGATACGCTTTGGCAGACTTTACTTTTCGAACAATATCGAGGGAAAGATTTATATGAAGCACTCAAGCATATCTATGTTCAATTGCGTTCAGAGGGACAAAAATCAGTCTTAAAGAATTTATATATCGATCGAGTCGATTTATGCACCTTTGGAAATACTCGGCCGATGCGAGTTCGTGTGGTCAACCAATTCAATGACAATCATGATTATTTCTATATTAAGAAAGCCGATGCCTCTCGAGTCTATGGACTCGAACTCGAGGAACTTCTCTCCCCCAATGACATCAATTTTCTTATTTGGAAAGACACTTTAATTGAAGAGCATATTATCGGTGTGCCCGGTGATCAATTTATCAAAGAGTATTTGCCCAGACCCGATATTCATGAAGTCCGCTTAGCCAAAGAATTTATCAAATTTAACGAACGGAGCTTTGTTCGTCTCTTAGGTGATATGCGTGCCTATAATTATGTGGTGGAAGTCACGCCGGATTTTGAAGAAAATCAATACCGAGTTCGTGCGATAGATTTTGATCAACAATGCTATGAAGGTAAGCGCACCATGTATCTGCCTCAATATTTTAAAAACAACCTCCCGGTAGTTCAGCTCTGCACCCGATTAATAAACAGGGATACAGCTCTGCAATATCAACAAGAAGAGCGTGCCTTGATCAAGCGAAGACTCAACTTCACAAAAAATCGAATCGGTCACCTAGAAAATTGTATGCGTGGCGATCAAATATCCTCTCCAGAAAAAACCGATCAACTAAAAAAAGAATTAGCAGAAATGCACCAAGATCCTCGATTCTTAAAATGTAAGACCATGGGGGAGATTACTTTTCT
>JAQCDT010000004.1 GCA_027620575.1 Verrucomicrobiota bacterium | reverse complement strand
AGTGAACGAACGATTCACTTGGTATTCAATGCAAGTGTATTGTTTTTTTAGGGGCTAACAGAATGAGCGAGTTGAAGTTGCACATAGACTCGGCTTATTGGATGACCCCTGGCTGTGGCTGTATTTTACTTTCGGATAATTGGAATTTTGAAGCCCTACCCACCTTCAAATTAAATGATCCTGCTCTAGAAATACTTCGATTAAGAAGAATGCCACCTTCTGATTTGGCTTATTTTACTGCCTACGAGCGTATCGAAGAAGCGATTCAATTTGTTATCGATCCCAATCGCCATCCTCATATCGATTTTAATAAAGACCCTGTTTCTGTTGTTGGTGCTTTTAATAATTGGGGTGATTGTTCCAACAGATCTGATTTCGAACTGATTTCAGAAGCCCCTCACAGTAATCAAGCCTTGTTCACGAAAACTATCAGTGCGGAACAATTAAATATCCATACCGAAAGTATTGAATTCAAATTTGTCACTCGCTCTGGGCATTGGATCAACCCACTCAGCTCAGCACCCAATTTAAAAAAAGATGTCCGAGGTAATCTCAATTACTACCTAGATCCAAATTGTAATGGGAAGCATGCTTTTTTATTCAATCTCGATGGCCATAGAGGTCTAGATCGCCCTATATCCGTCAGCCTAAACCAAGAAGCTTATACCCCGATTCTTCCAGGACTTTCTTTTTATGATTTAAAAACTGACCTACCACTTGGTGCGACCATTGAGTCAGATCAATCCACAACCTTTCGGCTTTTTGCCCCTAGAGCTTCAAAAGTCTATGTAGAAATACAAGCCACACTCGACCAATCTCCCATTCGCCACTCAATGCATCTAATGTACGATCAACTGACATGGGAAGTGAATATCCAAAATGATCTGAGTGGTTTTTATTATAACTTTTTTGTTGAAGGACATAATGATTCAATCAGCACGCTATTTGATGGAAATGTGCCTATTTTAGATCCCTATGCAAAAGCGACTCTAGGACCGAACGGGCCAGGAATTATTATAAATCAACAATTAGCTCAGCCAGTGGAAAATCCTTTTCACCCGCACCATTGGCATGATTTAAGTATTTTGGAATGCCATATAAAAGATCTCACTGCCAAAATTTCATCAGTAGATAATTCCAACTCAGATGCAGAAAGCTCTAACGATCGAAAAGCCCCCACAAATGGCACCTTTGCCGCTATTTCTCAATATCTGCACTCGAAAGATAATTATTTACTCACCCTCGGTGTTAATGCCATAGAACTCCTTCCTATTCAACAATTCGATAGCCCAAACAAAGAAACCTATCATTGGGGGTACATGACCAATAATTATTTCTCTCCGTGTGCTTGGTACACCGATACTCAAGACACGACCAACCCCAACCAAAGCTTTAAACAAATGGTTGAGGATTTTCATCATTATGAAAAGTCGGTGATTCTCGACGTCGTTTACAACCATGTCGGGGAGCCTCCGCACCTTGCTCGTATTGATAAAGCTTACTATTTTTACCTCACCGAATCAGGCGACTTCGAAAACTGGAGTGGTTGTGGCAATACCATCCGCAGTGAATCCGCTATGTCGAAACGACTGATTATCGATAGTTTAATCCACCTCGTCCAAACCTATGATGTTGATGGATTTCGCTTTGACTTAGCCGAACTGATTGGCATTGAAGTCCTGAAAGAAATTGAAAAAGCACTCAAAGCAGTGAAGCCCTCCATCATTCTCATTGCTGAGCCATGGAGCTTCCGAGGTGAAATCAAAGCAGATCTACGACACGCTGGCTTTATGTTCTGGAATGACGAATTTCGTGAATTTGCCCATGAGTATGTTTTAGGCAAAAGCCATATTGATTCACTGGCATATTTTATTAAAGGCTCCACCAATTATCTCGCTGCTTGGCCCTCACAAAGTATCAATTATATCGCATCACACGATGACCGAACTTGGATTGATAAGATTACAGAAAATCCCGACTACCAAGGACAAGACCCCACTCAAAATGATATTAAACGTACCCATATGGCTGCCGCTCTTACCTTCTTTTCTCTCGGCACACCTATGATCACTCAAGGACTTGATTTTCTAAAATCAAAATGCGGAGAAAATGACACCTATCTAAGAGATGACCTCAATGCACTTGATTTTTCTGCTATCGATAGACATCGCAATACCCATAACTATTTTCAAAATTGGATTCAATTCAGACAGTCTCCTTGGGGCGATTGCCTTCGCTTAGAAGATATCCCCAGCTCGCATTACATTAGGATATTTCGTTCTGAATACACCGAGCATTCCAGCGCGGTGATACTAATCAACGCCGAACAATCAAAGGGAGGCAAACAAATCCTACTCATGATCAATCCACATCAAGAGCACTCCCACATACCTCTAGGTCAAAGCCTAGCCGATGATTGGAAAGCTATTGCCTCTATCGACCAATTCAACTTCTCAGGCATTGAAACTTCGTTTAATTTTAGGAATCAAGACCAAGTCACCCTTCCACCCATGAGTCTGCTTCTCTGCGTAAGACCCGCTTGGAATGGTTGACCTAAGGATAAGTTTACTTATTGATTTAATTTATGGCAAAGATTCTCGTAGCACTTTCGGGCGGAGTCGATAGCTCCGTAGCCGCTCTTCTTCTCAAAGAAGCAGGACATTCGGTTTCTACGGCCTACATACGCACCTGGCTCAATGAAGAAATGCCCCTTGCGGATTGTCCTGCTCAGCAAGATATTGAAGATTCTCGAGCGGTTGCCCAACACTTAAAACTCGATTATGAAATCGTAAACCTGGTTAATGAATACCGAGAAAAAGTTGTTGATTATTTAGTCGAAGGCTATCGAAAAGGGCACACTCCAAACCCAGACACCATGTGCAATCGAGAAATGAAATTTGGCATTTTTCAAGACTACGCCCTTCAACAAGGTTTTGATGCTATTGCCACAGGTCACTATGTGCAAAAAGTAGCTAATCCTGATGGTACTTATGACATACTCAAAGGCGTTGATGCCAACAAAGACCAATCTTACTTCCTCGCATTACTCGCCCAATCACAAATTAGAAATGCCGAGTTTCCGATAGGTTCATTAACTAAACCAGAGGTTCGTGAACTTGCCCAAAAACATAAACTACCCAACGCAGAAAAAAAAGATAGCCAAGGTATTTGTTTTCTTGGAAACATGAACATCAATCGATTCCTCGAATACTATATCGAAGACAATCCCGGCCCCATCATTAACCATAAGGAACAAATTGTTGGTCAACACAAAGGTCTGCATCGTTACACCACTGGACAGCGAAGAGGCATAGGAGTTCCTTCAAATACTGATAATGAAGCCTATGTAGTCACCCATTTAGACTTTGAAAATAATGCACTACATGTCGCCTTCGACCGAGAGGACTCCCCACTTTTATATGCCTCAGAAGCAGAAATTGATTCTCTGCAATTCATTAACAAAGCGTTAGAAGCAACCTGTGACATTCAGGCCAAGCCGCGCTATCGAGATAGCTCTAAGTCGATAACATTCACGCCTAAACCCAACGCTTCCGCACACATTCATTTTAAAGAGCCTCAACGAGCGCTCGCTGAAGGACAAATCCTCGCCCTCTACCAAGGTAATCGCTTGCTTGGTGGCGGGCTCTATTCAAAAATAATTCCCACCATCCCATCCCATACTCATGACCAAAGCTAAATCTATTCTCTCTTGGAATGTAAACGGTATCCGTGCTGTACTCAAAAAAGGATTTGCAGATTTTCTTTCTCAAACCAATCACGATATCGTCTGCCTCCAAGAAACAAAAATCTCATCTGATTTAGTCGAAGATTTTGAATTCGAACACTACCCACACCTGATTTGGAATTGTGCCGAAAAAAAAGGCTATTCCGGAACCGCTATTTTTTCTAAGCATCCTCCGCTTTCCATTCAAAAGGGAATTGGTATCGAAAAACACGACAAAGAAGGACGTGTCATTGCTGCAGAATTTGAAGATTATTACTGTGTGACTGTTTATACTCCAAATGCTCAAGGCCATGATGAAAATGGACGACCTAAACGCTTAGACTATCGCACCCAAGAATGGGATATTGATTTCTTAAACTTCATTCTTGAATTAGAAAAAACCAAACCAGTCATTGTATGTGGTGATTTAAATGTCGCCCACAAGGAAATTGATTTAGCCAACCCTAAGACAAATCGAAAAAATGCAGGATTCACTGATGAAGAGCGTCAAGGCTTTCAATCGATTTTAGATGCTGGGTATGTCGATATTTTTAGAGACCTTAATCCAAATACCACCGATGCATATACATGGTGGTCCTATCGCGCAAACGCCCGGACCAATAATGTTGGATGGAGAATCGATTACTTTTGTATTTCACAAAAATTGCACAGTAGTATTGCTTCTGCCGAAAATTTAACCTCGGTTCTTGGTTCAGACCATTGCCCGATCATATTAAGCTTCAAATAAATATGTTCCAATCCAACAGCCAAACACTGAACGATTTCAATGAATCTAAAATCATTGAAAATATTCAGCAATGGCTTGGAAACACCTCACCCGAATGCCCGCTCGGTATCGGTGATGACTGTGCGGTTGTGCCACCAGAGCCCTCTGCTCAATCTTTGATTTCCACTGATGCTTTAGTTCTTGGCAAACATTTTGATCATTCAATAACCGCAGAACAAGCAGGACAAAAACTGGTCCTTCGAAACCTCTGCGATATTGCAGCCATGGGAGGCTACCCAAAATACGCTACCCTCTCTATACTCAGTGGATCAAATCTTTCAATTGATTGGCTGCACCAATTTTATAAAGGCATCAAAGCCACAGCCGACACCCATGATCTAAAAATTATAGGGGGCGATTTATGCCAACTCCAAGACGACCAATTTCAGGCAGTGATGACTATAATCGGTACTGCGACTAAGCCTGTTCTACGTCATACTGCATCCATCAAAGATTCTATATATGTAACTGGCCAATTAGGTGGCTCCATCCTGGAAAAACATTACAACTTCCAACCACGTTTATCTGAAGGACAATGGCTTGCTGATAACAGTTTCGCAAGTGCCATGGTCGATGTCACCGATGGCATCGCTAAAGAGCTCAATTTCCTTACCGACAGATTTGCCTCTATCCAGATCGACCTAAAATCTATTCCCATTGCCGAATCGGCACACAGTCTCGCAGATAAAAATTCAGAAAATCCTTTGAAAAAAGCATTCTGTGATGGTGAAGACTATGAATTATTATTCACCTTGAAACATTCTATTGAAAGCACCCAATTTGAAGCTGATTGGAAGCAGCGATTTCCTCAAACACCTCTGACGAAAATCGGTACTGTTATAGAAAAAAATCCTTTAGCCAATATTATCGACTCGGAAACTCAAACACCCATCGATGATTTTAAAAGTTTTGACCATTTTAATTGCGAATAATTTTCCCTAATTACTGTTTGACCATGTCATCACTCCTAGAAGCATTAAACAAAGGTATACTCACTTCCAATGCGGAAGAGACGATTGCCATAGGTGAAGCGCTGTCCAAAGAACTACCGTCAGATACAAGTTTAGCCCTATATGGTGATCTCGGAGTCGGAAAAACTACTTTCGTAAAAGGCCTAGCCAAGGGATTGAATATTGCAAAGAACATCACCAGCCCAACCTTTAATTTATTCTCTATCTACAAAGGTGATAAACAACTGATTCATCTCGATGCCTATCGCTTGAGCCCCGAACAATCCATTGAAACTCTGATGATCGAAGACTTTCTCTGCTCTCCTTATCTATGTGTCATTGAATGGCCGGATAATGTCCCTGAATTACTCAATGAAAATACCTTAAAGCTGGAACTGAGTATTCAAGCAAATAGCCATCAACACTTCATCCAACACATTTAACAAATGCATAAAAAGCTCGATGCCAAAATTATTGAACGCTTGCAAGTTTTCACCAATTACTACACTATTATCGAAATGCAAAAATTTTCTTTAAAAAACCCTCAACGAAAACACTCCAAGGGATTCACACTTGTTGAAATCTTAATCGTTATCGCGATTATCGCCACACTCGCAACCGTAGCCATTGGTAATTTAGGAGGTATCTTTAGCGGACAACAAGAAAAAGCCGCCTCTTTATTCATTAATCAAACGGCAAAACTTGTCTTCACCTCTTACAAACTCGATGTTGGCAGCTATCCAACCACAGAGCAAGGCATCAAGGCACTCCTACAAGCGCCCTCTGGCAAAGAAGGCAAATGGAATGGCCCTTACATTGATGATTTACCCGAAGATCCATGGGGCAACCCTTATCAATACCGATTCCCTGGAACTAAAAATATCAATAAATCGAGTGGTTATGATATTTGGTCACTTGGACAAGATGGGGTAGAAAGTGCCGATGACATTGGTAATTGGAACTAAAGAAAACGAACACTTTGCCCAAAAAGCTTTCTCTCTTATCGAGATCGTTCTTGTCCTCGCCCTCATCGCACTCGCAACGAGTGCCGTCATTCTAAATTTTGATTCCTTTATAGGGAAAGAGACACGCCTATCTACGCGTGAATCGCTCTCCCAAGCTATTCGCTACGCTCGGATTGAAGCCGCCAAACAACAAACGCTCACTGAGCTTTATTTCAATCAAGAACAAGGTGCCTTGGTTGTCGCCTTATCCACTAAAACACTTAAAACCTTTCCCCTCTCGGATCCAAATTTTCAGTCAACTGGCAATGGTGCCATCACTTTTTTTCTTATACCTCCTGCAGAGGGACTGAAGCCTTTTCCGAGTATAAGAAATGCCGATTTTGAATTAGAGCGAATCCAATTTAATTCCGACCGAAGTTCCACTCCATTTATTGTCAACATTGACGATGGTATCAACCCTGAAGAAACCATAGTCTTTGACCCATTCTCACACTTCCCTAGGCAAATTGACGAATGAGCAACCCAAACAAAAAACAAGCTAAGCAGAAGCAAGGATTTTCCCTGATTGAAGTGCTCATCGCTCTGGCATTATTTGCGATTTGCTCAAATCTCATTGCTTCAGCAT
The DNA here is from genome assembly GCA_027620575.1 of Verrucomicrobiota bacterium. GTDB lineage: Bacteria > Verrucomicrobiota > Verrucomicrobiia > Opitutales > Coraliomargaritaceae. The sequence goes on along the minus strand of JAQCDT010000004.1, from coordinate 16,422 downwards.
TTATCAATGCCCTGCTCGCTAGAGAAAGAGACCCTTCCTCAACCTATCAAGATATCGCTATCAACACCGTCCGCAGACAACTACTCTTAGAAAAGAATTTTGATGACGCTGAAGAAGGCGGCACCCTAACACTTTTAGAAAAAGGAGAGGCCTCATGGACGGCAGAAATCTATCCAACGGATATCATTGATCTATTTGAATGCCGTTTTGATATCGAATTTCTTAAATCCGATAATCCTAACCAAGCAACCTATTCCGAAACCCTCTATTTACTCAGACCTACTTGGTCCGAATCGGACGAACGCTCGAGCCTACTTCAAGAAAAAAAAGACGCCCTCCTCGATCAACGTAGCTTTGAATCTTTTTAATCACTATGCTTAAAACCAAACAGCAGAAACCATCTGGAATGAGCTTAATTGAAGTCGTCATTGCTATTGCTATTTCTGGATTTATTCTCGCTTCTGCCGCTTCCTTTGTTGTTTCAATTACCGATATATGGTCAAAGCGAGAACAACGCTATGCTTTTTTTGAACACGCAGACGGAGTCAGTCAGTTCCTAAAAACCAATTTTCGTTCCGCCCAAATTATCCCAAGCGAAGACAATTCTCTCCAAAATAACACGAATGAACAAGCGACTCAGACAAATCCATCCATTCAAGCCAATGATGGAAGTATCAGCATACAAACAAATACACAAAGTAGTCAAAATACAGGAAGCGGAGACGACCTAGATAACGAGCCACAAAGTGACACCAATTTATTTTGGCAAAGCCCTGAATTCAACCAATCCAGCGATGAACCAATCCTCTCCTTTCAAATCAGAGAAACGACCCCGCTCTTAACCAGCTCCAAGGGTGTTATGCCTGTAGAAAATACATTATATCTTTATTTTGAACCCGATGAAGGACTCAGTCTTGTACATACCTCATCTCTTAATGAAACCATTGAATCGGATGATGATTACCACCGCACTATGCTCTCTCCCTTTGTAAAAGATATGCAATATATTTATTGGGATATTGAAACTGAAACATGGGAATCACTGGATGAGCCTATGGTCAGCCCAGACGATGAATTTACTTATTTAATACCCAACTTTCTTAAACTCAGTTTTAAACACAAAGAAACCGAAATCGAACGAATCATTCCCATTCCAAAACATTCAAAACATTTAATTCTCTATTAAAAAAGAAGCCATAACAAATGCGTATGCGAACTAAAGAAGATAAAGTAGGTCAAAAGGGCAGCGTCCTCATTGCTGTTCTTGCCATCATTGCTCTACTCGCATTCCTCACCACCAAATTCATAGATGACTCGGTCAAAGATTTAGAATACCAAGCACTCTTCAAACAACCGACCGATTTTCGAGCCCTTGCCTATAATACTTTGGAGATTACCCTCGCTGTTATACACGAAATTGCGACTATTGATGATGGAAATATTTATCACTATGAGCAAGGCTGGCAAAATCCTCTTGAATATTTTGAATTTCCCCAAAACAAGGACTGGGAAATCAACATTAGCATACAAGACCCAACAGGCAAGATACCGATCAATGCACTGAGTGATGCGCAAATGAGTGATTTACTCGAAGAGGGCCTAGGCTTCGACTTTTCCACCACTCAAGAATTGAAAGATGCATGGACTGATTGGATTGATGCGGACGAAAGCCGCACACTCAATGGAGCCGAATCCGAAGACTATGAATCGCTCGACCCTCCTTATAAATCGGCAAATCGCCCTATTGAATCTCTAGATGAGTTGAAGCTCATTCAAACCTGGAACCAAGAGTTTTTTGATGAATCTGGCCAGCCCAACGAGCTTTTTTATCGTCTTCAATCGATGGTCACTACCCTACACAATCAACCCGTCAACGTAAACGCAGCAACACCCATCGTTCTCGATTACTTACTTCTTAATACAAGTTGGGATGCGAAAGCCTTATTTGAATTCGAAGATAAACCCTACCTTACTCGACTGCCTGAAAGTCTGAATAGCGAGTTGCTTACCACAAGCACGGACATTCTTCTCATTCAAATCACCCTAAAACGAGGAGACGTACCGTTCACTATCAATGCACTTGTTGAGAAAAACTTTTCCGAAAATAGCGGGGCAAGTAACCTCCCTGGGAGAGCGGTTAGCGAAGACAACGCGATGATCAAGGAAGGAACCCTTGAAGAGCAATTAAAACTCAACTTCCCATTTAAGCTCTTGAAACTCAGTGAAAACCAAATAATAGATACCAATAGCACTTCGAACTATTCGCAATCAAATCTAGACATTTTACTATAATCCACTTCAATAGTACTATCAAAACTCAAGAACTAGAGCCCGAACTTGCGAATACAGAATTGGAGAAATCCCCTGCCATATCTGAGAATTCTATTTGCCTGATTCCTAGTCAGTATTTTTTTATCGAGTTTATTTCTTTTGAAAATGAAGAGGCACATTCAATTTCCAACAAAGAAGTCTATCGATTCTTTGAACTACAATTAGAATCACTCTCTCCCTTACCCATAGACCAATTACTTTGGGGTTATTACACACCGCCTAATTCCAATCAAAGTATTCTTTACGCCAGTTTGAAATCACGGTTGGCTAATGAAGGTTATGATTCACTCGAAGACTATACTTGGGTCTTACCACAATTCATTCCTCAATTAGCAGTCCAAGCCATTCAAATAAGCGACCTACACGACCTGAGTAAGTTGGACTCTTTGGCCGATACTGGAAACCAATCACTTCATTTAGAAAAAGATTTTCAAGTCAGTATCACTCAAGGCGGCTCCGATGAAGCCTACTCAGAATCATCCACTGCAATTAACTTAGCACTTCCCGTTTTATGGTCTGCAGACATCCGCTCAGAAACTTTTAAAGACCAAGCACAAAAAAATCGCTCACGATTAGCGTTCATCAATAAAAGTTTAAAATTCAGTTTATACTTTATCGCCTTTATTCTCCTGTCTGAGTTAGTTTTAGCAGGGGCCAATCTATGGCTGACCCAATACGCCTCGAAGATTGAATCTCAAGCTCCGACTGTTCGACTAATTGAAGACCAACATACACTCATCAATAAATTAGATCAAATTTCCAAGAATGAACTGCGCCCGATCGTCCTATTGGAAGCAGCCAACCAGATTCGCACAGAGATTAGTTCCAATATTGTCTATGATAATGTGGACATCACTAACGAAAACGAGGTCACTATTAAAGGTACTGTAGGCAGTGTTAATGAACTGAATCGATATGTAACACAACTCAATCAATCCAAAAGCTTCAACGTCCTTGAAGACCCAAAATACATTACGCGTGGCGGTAAAACCACATTCACCCTAAAAATGTATTTTCAGTCCAATACATCCTCACTTTAATCATGATTCAAACAGTCGTTAAGATTTACCAGCAAAGAAGCCTTAGAGAAAAATTCCTTCTACAAGGATTCATTCTCGTGCTTTTTGTCATTTGGTCCCAAGGCTTTTTGGGCAAATTTGCCACTTGGAACAATCAAAGACAATCCACCTCTATTGAACTCATGACCCAGCAACAATGGCTCGATCGTGAGGCACAATACGAGGAAGCATTAGCCATAGCCCTAGAAAAAGTAGAACCCAGTAAGACCTTTTCTGCGGCACAACTCTCCGGTCAAGTCGACGCTCTGATTCGTGAAATTCAACTCGAAGGCAAAACGGACATAGATCCGGTACAAACACGAACTAGTGAAATCTTCAACGACCATACAATGCGACTTCGTCTCAAGAATGTCACTGTGCAAGAATTCATTAATCTCAATAGTCGCCTAAAAACCTTCTCTCCCTATATCGCGCCAAAATCCATTCGCATCACCAAAAATCAAAGAAGACCTGAAGAAATGAATATTCGTTTTGAAATAAACTCCTTTGACCTCAACCAACAAAGTATTTAGTACACAACTAAACTATTATGAAAATTGCCTCGTTTATCGCTTCTTTCTTAGCCCTAAGCATACTTTTTTTAGGCCTTATTACACATACATCTGCACAAGATAACCTAAATCCTATTTTGCCGATTGAGCCTACCGTGGAAGATCCTGAAGTCGTGATTGATTTGTTGGTCCTCACAGATGAAACCGCCATACAAGTCATCGATTTACTCGAGCAGCTCACGGACAAGATTATTCTTCGCCGTCAAGACTTGCCTGTAACCAAAATTAATTTCAATTCACGAGGGCCTATTAAAAAACCCGAAGCGATTCTCGCTTTAGAAAGTTTACTTTCCCTGAACGGCATTATGTTGACGGATATGGGTGGACGTTTCCTTAAAGCCGTACCCGCTTCAAATCCAAGTACTCAAGTCCCTACTATGATTCATGGCTCAACAAAATATTTACCATCGAGTCAGCAAATTTACGCAAAGCTATTTAAGCTCAACTACCTTGTTGCTGATCAAACCACTACGAGCCTAATCATTCCTTTTTTATCCCCAAATCACAATATTACACTTTATCCTAAATCCAATGCGCTCCTGATCACAGATGCATTAGTGAATTTACAACGCACAGAAACAATCCTTAAGGAAAATGACCAACCCCAAGCCATTCGTGAAAGCGTTGAATTTATTAAACTCGAATTTGTTCAAGCTAAAGACATGGAAAGTCAGCTTCGCTCTCTCATTGATGGTTCACTAAAAAGTTACTTACAAGGTAACACTAACATCACTATCGATGAACGTACCAACCAACTCATACTTGTCACACATCCAGCTAACTTAGCACTCATTCAATCCGTTATCGACAATATCGATATCGATGCCGCCCCCCTAACTGCCAGCGAAGTTTTTCCACTCAAACAAGCCAAAGCTAAAGACGTGGTGAAAATCATTGATGAAATCATTACAGGACAAAGAAAAAGCCGTGAAGACGATGCCAAGACAGCCAATGCAAAACCGTCACCGGCAAATCCTAACCCTGTACCCAATGCAAACGCTAACCCAATCTCGCCCAATACGAACGCCAACTCAAATGCTTCACTTCAATTTTCAGAGTTTGTCGGATTGTCCGCAGATGAACGTATTAATGCCATTGTCGCCTACGGAACCCAACAAGACCTAAAAACCTTAGAAACTCTCATTGAAAAAATCGACATTCCACTCCCTCAAGTTCGCATCGAAGCGATTATTACGGAAGTTAGACTTAAAGAAGATCAAGCCACTGGACTTGATCAATTTGCACTGCTTTTTAAGTCAGATGATTGGGCAACACAAGGAGGAACTCTTCAATTCACAAATACAGGTATTGGAACAAAAAGCACTGAAGGAGATGATGGAAGCGGCAATTCAATTAACACTTTTTCGGCATATTATAACGGAAAACTTGGGTTTGAAGGCATTTTACAACTGGCTGAATCTGATTCCGATGTTAAAGTCCTATCCACGCCATCTATAGTCGTTAGCCATAATGAAGAAGGTGTTATTAATGTCAGCGAATCAAGGCCGATTGTTACTGGCTCTCAAACTACACTCAATTCAACTAATGTTAGAAGCAATATTGAATTCAGAGATATCGGTATCCAACTTGAAGTCACTCCCTTAATTGGTGCGGACGGAAGTGTACAAATGGAAATTAACCAAAGTGCTGACCGTATCTCAGGAACAACAAGTATAGATGGCAACGATCAACCTATAATTGGAAAACGAGAAGCCAACTCCACGATAACTGTTTCCGATGGACAAATTGCGGTACTTGCAGGACTTCAACAAAATGAAATTTCTGATTCAGGGAGCTATTTTCCACTCATCGGTCGACTACCAGTTTTGAAGAAAATCCTCAGTGGAACATCGAAATCGTATAATCGAACCGAACTGATTATTTTTATTCGCCCAACCATCATTCGAAATCCTAATCAATCCGAAAGTCTGACAAAGGACATTTTAGAAAACTACGAAGAAGGTAACACCATCGAAGGCTATTTAGAAGATGGAACCATTCGTGAAATTTACATGAAAGGCAGTCGTTTAAGTCCCAAGAAAAAAGAACCGTAATTCATTAAGCCCCCTATTTGATTAAACGATGTTTCATAAGTCATCACTTGTTTCACCCATCGCAGTTGCCTATCTATTGCTGTGTGTATCTTTGATCCACACGCCCCTTTCGGCTCAAAATTCTTCCACTGTTGTGCCTACACCGATACCTCCGGCCTCTTCTAATCAGGCTCCCTCAAACCTGATCAGCAACAATCCATTTGTCCCTTCAAAAAGTAGCACGCTCAACCAGCCTCAAGGTCCTGCTGGCCCACAGTCTACAATTAATAAATCACAAGTTCTGCAAAAATATTTACAATTTAAGAGCATCGCTATCATCAATAAGAAAAAATATTTCAGTATTTTTAATAAACGGACCAATAAATCCTTTTGGATTTCAGAAAACGAAACCGTAGATAATTTTCGTGTGACGAATTACAATCAACTAAGCAATACCGTCACTATTACCGATGGCATCAATACTGAGTTAATCACCATAATAACTGCAAATGAAGCACCATTAAATGTGGCTAGTGCGGCTGCACCTCCGAATAACCAAGAGGCTGTTGCTCCACCAGTGCCTGAAGCAACTCAGCAAAATAACAAAAAGACTGCGACTCCTCCAAGGAGACGTGTCATCCCCGTCAAACGTTAAGAAGAATTTGGTGGCTACTCTCGATCAGTATCAATCACAAAACGCATTGAGAACAGGATGACACTTCCTGCAATCAGCATGGAGAGAAGTAATATGATGGATTCATTGGGATAGGACTCAAATCCAAAGAAACCACCTCTAGCTAAGCAGTGATTAATATAATAAAGCCCAAGCATAAGAGTCGGTACCATCAAATAGTTATTTCTAATAATGAATTTTAAAATCAAGAAAGTGCCTAGGGAAATAAACGCTACTTTAAACAATGAAATCCCCATCAAAAAGGAGACAGGAAAATGAAGAAATCCGATAAAAAGTGCAGACATTAAAAAGCCGATCACATTCGCTCTCACGGTATTTTCATATCCATTGGTGAAACTATAAATCAGCTTTATAATCAATAAGTTGATAGAGATTCTAATTAAACCTTCCGAATAAATATTTATGGTGTTGATCCATGGAAAATAAGAACGTCCTGAAGTGGCTTCGGGATAATTGACACCTATATTTGGAAATAGCATTTCCAAAGGTAAGGTCATTAAATAGAAAAGTGCTGCCGCAAACAGACCCCCAAGTACCGAACCAGAGACAGATAGTTTCTGATTCGTTTCTTTCAATAACGACCTAACTATAGCGAAGGACATTCCTAGCATAAGGCAATTCATCAGAACTCCAAATACAAGTGACAATATCTCTTGAAGCATCAAATTTCCAATTGGTTGATCGGTGGGAAAGTAAGCAAAGAGTGATGCATCATTTAAATACTGAATAATTTCCAATAAACCGAATAAGGCAAAAATCGTAAAAGTTGTATAAGAAAACGCTTTTATTGTCAGAAGCTTAAATCCCTCTTTTAGAAAAATTATAACGATAAATAATCCACCAATTAATCTTATGATTTGATTTAAGGTTCTAGGAATCACCCATCGCTCACGATTCATTCGCTGCCAAGTTTCGGGAATAAAGACATATTGTTGAGCATAGGTAATTTGATCCCCAGCAATATAGACCTATGATCTCAATTGCATCCCCTCGTATCCATAATTGTGAGGTTCATCATAGACAAATTGCCAATCCAAACGACTCGGTTGTTGTATACTTCTTGCTCTTGCTATTTTGAGCATAGCGACATCCAAACCAAATCGCTCCTTAATCACCCGATCGGCAATCGCTTTCGCTGCATTTTGAGATAGGGATACACCGGATCTTTGCTCCGGAATTTTATGACTGAAATAGTTCACCCTACCTTGTAAATCCATCCTCAGATTGATTTCTTCATTCTTGGACTCCACACTTCCCTTGTAATTTACAAAACGAATACTCCATCCTGGTGGTAAAAGATAAGTACCAACTAAATCATTATATGCGTCTTCTCCTAATTCTTGCCAAACAAAAGTATCTGAATGGTTGTGTGCATTATAAGAAGCATACCCTTTATAACCTTCATTTAATTGAATATTATTTTCTTCTAAGTACGCCTCTGCCACGGTGATCGCCTCAGCTCGATTCAACTCAATCGAGTCCATTGGAATATCGATTCGATTATCTTGAAAGATCCAAAGCCCTGTCATACTCAATAAAATCCCTATGACCCATAGCTTCTTGTTCTCACGATACTGAGTCCCTGTAGCAGCGGATTTCGGTTGTGCTTCCTCAGATGTATCCACTATTGATTCAGGCTTCGTTTCAGGCTCAAATGATCGATTAAACGCCTCGTCCTTTAATTCATTCCATTGCTTAGCACGACACCTTTGAATAAACACCACGCCCAAAGGAATGAAGGCGACAAAGAACACCATTGACTTATCAAAAAGATATCCAGAAGAAGCAAAAATTGGAATGGATATCCATGCGACATCATAAAGATAATGAACAATCGCCCCAAAAAGTACTCCCAACCGTAGGTAAATGAAGCCAAAGATTAAAGAGGGCACAATCAACTCAACAACCCTAGCATAAGAAGGCATCACGGGATAACTTGCATGAACTGCTCCAAAAATCAGAATTTGCACGAGCATGGCAATACTGACTCCTAATATTGGCCGCTTGTAGCGTCGGCCCAAAAGCACTCCCACACTTAAGGGCACAGCTCGAAAGAGCATTTCTTCAACAAATCCCGCTTGTAGAGAAACGGCAAACCCTGTGAACCACGGACAAAATGTAGCAAAAAAATTGGGATCGACTTTGGCTTCGGCAGGCATCCAAAATCCAAAATATTTTTGGGTAATCGCGTAAAAAAGAATAACAAATGCCATCAAGCAAGGCATCATCAAATACGAAAATAGGGTATTGTTTAAAAGATGCTTAGAACTGGCTATCTCTTGACTCCATGATTTCCAAAGTCGGATGTGATTAGGAAAAGCCCTGCGTGTCAAAGATTCCGCCAACACAAAGGTGATCGAACACATAATAAAAACCCCGACTCCCATAGATATCCAAAATATGGATTGTTGAAGGATAAATTTAGACAGACTACTTGCCGTATCGTAGCTAAAAAACTGAATAGGCAGAAAATTAATTGAGGACAGTACCATAAAAAAAGCAATGATACCCGAAAATACCATAGCATTTTTAGAATACTTGAGCCATCCCTTACGCTTTAAGATGATTAAGGCCGGCACACCAATCAGCAATAAATACAAACCTAACATCACAAAACTAGCAACTACAGTTATTGTAATATTGCTCGAACGCATATTTGAAAACTCTCGGATAAACGATTCGGGAACAAAGGTAAACGGTTCGATTTTAGAGACCTGAGTTCCTGTCACCCTTACATCTAAGCGTAACCGTGCCTCACCCATATCTTTTTTACTATGCTCAAAAGTGAAAGTATGGTCCACTCGATCATTTGTCTGCTTCATCAATGAACTATCAATCAACTCATACGCCTGAAAATCCCCCTTCCAATAATCATTCACCCTTTCATTGACTAAAGCCAAAGCCGCTTCCTCACTTAAAGAATCATCTTCATACGTTTCCGGTATCCGAAAATTAAAGCCATAAAGATCGCCATTCGGCCGATAATAAAACGTCCCTTCGGCAATCGTATTTTCCTCAAACACTCGTACCATCCAATAATAAGGCGAAATTATTTTTTCATCGATAATCGACTGAAAGGCCTCCCGTCCGCCCTCTTTCAGTTCTATATAATTACGAAGCGCACCATCAAAACCATACATAACCGCATGCTTTGAATGCTCACTCAGTAAAGGAAACGATTTAGATTGTTCAACTGCTTGTGCGATGGCTTCGTTGCGATCCATCGAGATATTGACATTTAAGGAACTGAAGGATTGGTCCCAAAAGAGAACAATAATAACTGCACTCAAAAACGCACAGACACAGCCTAAGTATAAAATTTTATTCGATACCATGGTGATTAAATTTAGGGGTAAGAGGTTATTTAAGAAAAACACGAACCGTATGTTTCTAATAAGAGCCCAAACGCCGATTTATATTCCCAAAAATCGATCTTCTTTTCCCTTCGGTCAATTGGTAACCTGCTTGTAGGATACTTCCCTCTTATGCTGGGTAAAATTAAACCCTTTATATCGCAAGTTGCATCAAGAAAATGGAGGCGCGGGTCGGAATCGAACCGACGATAGGGGATTTGCAGTCCTCGGCCTTACCACTTGGCGACCGCGCCCTTTAGTCTGTCTAATAAGTGACAATAATAGGAAATAGTAAAGGTAAAACTAAAAAGCTAGAAAAATAGCTTAGGAATTGAGTCGATAAAAAAACAAAAAAATCCGCTTTTGGAATCACCAAAAGCGGATTTAAGTAGATAACCTTAACTAATTGCTAAATTAAGCGACTTTACAATACAGGACTATTATGGCATTAAGGCATCAATTGGGTTACGTTTGCGTGTCTTTTTCTTCACAAAGTTATCCACAAAAATACAATATACATGGCTCACAATAAATTTATTCCTAATCTCAAACAGCTCCATCAAGCAATTGCTGATTTGCCTGATGCGTCTGATTGCGAAGAAGACACTTTTACAACAACCGTCTTAGTCGGCACAAAGGCCCATCAACTGATTTTTACCAAGAAGCCAATTCAACGAGGCAGCCAGTTAGTCCATCGCTGGATTTATGAAGGTAAAATCCTCATCCGCAACCAAGACCAAGAGAGCGTTTCTTAACAAATCTCACCAAGCGGCAATCACTCAGTCGCTCATACAGCCCGATTAAGCAGTCACTTTGACGGGTTTGAGCTTCCAAATATTTTTGGAATACTCACCAATGGTACGATCTGAAGAAAAATAACCCATACGTGCGGTATTGATGATGGCCATCTTTGCCCATTGCTTAGGATTTGCGTAGGCTTCATCCACGAGTGATTGAGCTCTGACATAATCTGCATAGTCAGCAAGCACCATGTAAGGATCACCATGGTCTAATAAGCTATCACAAATCGGCGCAAAGGCATCTTGTTCTCCAGGCGTAAAATAGTCGGAACGCAACCAATTGATCACTTCTCGTAATTCCCAATCGTTATTATAAAAATCATAGGGATTGTAGCCGTTGCTCTTTAGGGCTTCCACCTCTTGTACCGTGTTTCCAAAAATGAAAATATTTTCATCGCCAACCGCATCTCTGATTTCAACATTTGCACCATCTAAAGTACCAATGGTTAAAGCACCATTCAAAGACAGCTTCATGTTTCCTGTGCCTGATGCCTCTTTACCTGCAGTTGAAATCTGCTCAGATAAATCGGCCGCAGGAATCATCTTTTCGGCTAAAGTCACACGATAATTTTCGGGAAAAACAATCTTGATCATGCCCTTAATTCGTGGGTCATGGTTGATACGCTCAGCCACCTTATTGATCGCACGAATGATGCACTTTGCGAGCACATAGCCAGGAGCCGCCTTTGCACCAAAAATAAACACTCTTGGTACAATCGTCATATCGGGATCACTGAGTAAACGTCGGTACAAAGTCAAAATATGTAACAAATTGAGATGCTGACGCTTATACTCATGCAAGCGTTTGATTTGCACATCAAATAAGGCATCGGGACTCACCTCGATTCCACAACCCCCATCACCTACTGTCGCAGTTAAATTTGCAAATGCCTGCTTATTCGCTCGCTTGATTGCCATGAACTCTTCTTGAAAATTCACATCCTCTGCATAAGCTTCCAAACCACGCAAGGCCTCTAAATCATGCGTCCACTCATTCGAGCCAAGTGTGCGATCAATCAAGCCACTTAAGCCAGGATTACACGCCAAGAGCCAACGTCTCGGAGTGATTCCATTCGTCACATTGATGAATTTATTCGGGTATAATTCATTAAATTTAGCGAAGAGATTACTCTTCAACAATTTCGTATGCAAAGCGGCAACACCATTCACTCGATTCGATGCCACGACCGATAGATAGGCCATGCGAACTGAGCGCCCTTCACCCTCTTGGATGATCGATAGGTCTCGCTTCATCGCATCGTCATTCGGCCATTTTGCTTCGACCTCATTATTCAAGAACCAGTGATTGATCTCATAAATAATTTCTAAATGTCTTGGCAAAATTTTCTCAAACAACCCAACACTCCATTGTTCAAGTGCTTCTGGCAATAATGTGTGATTGGTATAATTTAAAACCTTACGCACTAGAGCCCATGCTCGATCCCATGAAAAATCATTTTCATCAATCAACAAACGCATTAATTCAGGCACCGCGATCGCAGGGTGCGTATCGTTCAATTGAATCACCGTACTCGCATCAAACGAATCCCAAGAATCATGCATGCGGAAATGACGGCGAATAATATCCTGCAAAGAACAGGTGACGAAAAAGTATTGTTGAATAAGGCGTAATTCCTTACCCGCTTCCGTACTGTCATTTGGATAGAGTACTTTAGAAATTGTTTCTTGCTCAGCTTTCTCTCGAACCGCTTCCACATAACTTCCCTGATTAAACATTTCTAAATCAAACTTATGACCTGCGACAGATTCCCAAAGACGAAGAAAGTTCACTGTGCCACCTCCATGGCCGACAATCGGAATATCGTAAGGCACTCCATCAACCGTTTTATAATCGAGCCATACTGATTTCTTTTTTCCATCAGGCCCTACATGCGGAGACACTCGACCATACAACTTCACCTTTTGCCTGAACAGTGGACGCTTAATTTCCCAAGGACACCCCTTCTCTGTCCAGGTGTCTGGTTCTTCAACTTGGTGTCCATTCAAAAACTCTTGGCGAAACAAACCATAGCGATAATGGATTCCATAGCCAACCGCCGGTAAATCCATCGTTGCTAACGAATCTAAGAAGCAAGCAGCCAAACGCCCTAGCCCCCCATTCCCCAGACCCATATCTGGTTCGACATCCACAACCGCATCAAAATCTTGCCCCAAATCCGTCAGCACATCACGAACCATATCATGATAGCCCGAATTGTATAAATTATTCGTCAGCAGACGCCCCATCAAATACTCCATACTCAAATAATACGCCCGACGCACCTTACCCTTATTGTGCTCCCTTTGCGTCTTCATAAAACGATCGAGCAAACGATCCTTAATCGCATGACACGTCGCTAGCCACCACTCATCCTTAGTCGCATCATTTTCATGACGTGCCAAAGTGAAATGCAAATGATCTAAAATCGACTGTCTCAAAGCCGCCGCATCCCCATCCAAACAAAAACGACCATTCACATCCGATAACCCACACGTATTTTTACGTGCCTCTTTTATACTTTTACTACCCATAAACTTTTTCCAAATTAATCCTTACTATACACTACACTTATTCAAAAATTACAATCTTCAATCACAAGAAACGCACGGCATCAATGAAGCATCTTTCATTCCATGTATAATTTTCTTATCCGCCGGACATAAAGTTGCTAAGATTCCCCGCAGGTCCACCGCTTGTTTCGCATCGTCCACAAAATAGTACGGGCACAAGCGCACACGCCCCTCCATAGAAACCACAGATCCCTTTGCATTATACACAGGATGTGCCACCCGCTTCGGTTTTTTATATACCTGAAGAATATGTAAAGAAGTCGAAGCCATACTCACCGCACGCCAAATCGCTTCTTCCCATTCCTCACGAGATGAATCACTTCCCAGGACCACACTTCGAGCCCCCCATGCACTTTCGTGAAAACCACTGATCTTCAATATTAAATTCCGCTCACGCTTTCCCGCATCAATCAACTGCTCCCAACGAGCAATCGGCTTTCCATTGACAAACGGTGCATCCAACACCGCATTCGGCGGTAATTCCACCGGATCCATCACCCATGTTTGCGGAATAGTGCGTTTCAAAATCGCATACGACTTCTTCGATAAATGTTCACGCCAAAAATCCTCCAAAATTCGATGATGAAACAAAGCCATACTCAATTTCTCTTCCTGAAACGCACGCATCGGCGGAACCACAGGCATTAATTGACCACCCTTGGCACTGCCCGAGCCACACTGCCCTAGCAAATACTCTGCAATCGAAACATTCGACAAATCAAATAATTCCCAAAAACGATACACCACATCCACTGCCTGAGGGTCTCCATCGATCCCCACACAAATCGAATCCCCCAAAGGCATCACCGCATCCGGATGAAACACATGCACACGTCGCCCACGATTTCGCAACTCCTTGGCAATCCATTCCATCTCTGGACGATAGGTCTCCGCCTCATCACTCACTAAAATCACAATATAAGGGACATGGATATTCGGTGCCCGTGCTGCCAACACACGATAAAACGCATCCACCATATCTTCACCCTTTCCATCATCGCATCCAGCCAACTTCGAGCTATGGACACGCCCATACAAAGCATTAAGAAAAGCAGTCAGTCCAATGCCACCAGGAACCGAATCCAACTCGGTCATAGCAAAGCCCGAATCAGTCAACAAAAGATCAGGACGAATCACCGGCGGCAAGGTCCCACGCACCGCCCGATCCAAACCATACGTCACTAACGACTCTGGCTTACCACGATTCAAATATTCCGCAACCCATGGAGCCAATAACTCACGATTCCTCAACAGATTTTTACCCTGAGACGACCGCACATACAAAAGCTCTAAAGCACGATAAAAATCATAGCACGCCTGACCCAACGCCTTGATTTCTTTCAACTCCGCACCACTCAAGCCAAATGCCTGAGGCGACAACAACCACGTCTTATCCTTAAATAAATTCTGCCCCTCAAAGGTCGATTTCAAAACCTCAAAAGACAGACCCTCACCCTCGTTTTTCAGACTCTCATTCATCGTCAAATATACCCAACAACAGATACCTATTGCCTGGTTATCGGACCTCCCGCCCGCAACCACGCATGAATGAAGGCATTTAAATCACCATCCATCACCGCTTGCACATTCCCCGATTCCACCGAAGTTCGTAAATCCTTTACCATCTGGTACGGCTGAAACACATAGGAACGAATCTGATTCCCCCAAGCAATCTCTCCCTTTGCTCCATAAAATTTTTCCATCTCACTCCGCTTCTCATCCTCCTGTTTTTCATACAGACGAGACTTCAAAGTCCGCATCGCAGTCGCCTTATTTTTAATCTGTGAACGATCATTCTGACACGTCACCACAATCCCCGTAGGAATGTGAGTGATTCGCACCGCACTCTCCGTACGATTGACATGTTGTCCTCCCTTGCCACTGGCACGATAGACATCCACCCGACAGTCCGCCTCATTCACCTCGATATCCGAGTCGTCATCATTCAGCTCTGCAATCACATCCACCGAACAAAAAGACGTATGCCGACGAGCATTGGAATCAAACGGACTGATTCGCACCAAGCGGTGTACACCCCGCTCCGCCTTAGCGTAGCCATAGGCATTTAAGCCCTCAATCCGTAAAGTCGCCGAACTGATCCCCGCTTCCTCACCAGGCGTCACCTCAAGCAACTCCACCTTAAAGCCCGCACGCTCACCCCAACGAGAATACATCCGCAACAACATATCCGCCCAGTCACAACTCTCCGTACCTCCTGCTCCCGAATTAATCGATACAATTGCATTACACCCATCGGTCGGCCCACTCAAATAAGACGCCAGTTCCAAGGCATCCAAACGAGTTTTCAGCCCCTCCAAACTCTCAATCAACTCACCCGAATACTCCGCCCTTTCCGCGCTATCCTCCGTTTCATCAATCAACTCAAGCATCGTACGCACATCCTCAAACTCCGACATCAAATCCCGAATCGGATGCACCTTCGCCTTCAAACGATTCAACTCACTGATCACCTTTTGAGCCGATGCCTGATCCTCCCAAAAATTCACCCCAGCCATCGTAGCCTCCAAGTCCTCAATCGCTTTTAACTCACGATCACCGTCAAAGAAAACTCCAGATATGACCCCCTCGTTGCACCATTGCTTCGATGTCTGACCGTAATTCTGGAGTTAATTCCTGCATATTCAGCAATACAAACACACCCACCCCCAAAGTAAAAAAGAAAAACGAAAAAAATGAAATAAATTCAGACCACAGTATTCGCCACCGCCATCGTATTCTTATCGTTCGGCCCTAAAAACCCTTTGAGCAAGAACTGAAGGAACAGACAACACACTCAAAGGGTTTAAAACAATTATAAAGCCAATATGAAATATAAAATAAGAGGCTTAGACAAATAAGAGGCCCGAACCCTTTTATTATTCCCATTTTTTTCCTTAGATTCAGAGGCAATCCGCACATTTTTTCCAATACCCCATTTTAAGTGTTGAAGCACAAAGCATTTAAACCTTAAATAGACAGCAAAATTCAGACCCAAACATACGCAAATATT